>NZ_JBHTDO010000004.1:52853-321947 GCF_042666575.1 Actinoplanes sp. GCM10030250
GCCGACCGGCTGGCGCCCAGAGGGGCCCGACGGCCGAAGCACCCCGCTCACGACCAGCTGGGGATTAGAGGAGGGGGGTTAGGGCGGAGAGGGCGGGGAGGGGGAGGTCGGAGGGGAGGTTGTTGAGACCGGCGGTGAGGGAGCCGGCGGAACGGCCGGACTGGATGCCAACCTCGGCGTCTTCTACTACCAGGCAGCGGGATGGGGGGATGCCTAGGAGGGAGGCGGCGTGGAGGTAGCCGTCGGGGGCGGGTTTGCCGTGGGGGATGTCGTCGATGGTGACGAGCAGGGGTGGGGTGATGCCGGCGGCGGTGAGGCGGGCGGTGGCGAGGCGGAGGTCGGCGCTGGTGACTACGGCCCAGGGGATGTTCTTGGCGGCGAGGGTGGCGAGGAGGGTGTGGGCGCCGGGGGCCGCGGTCACGTCGGAGAGGTCGTCGTATTGGAGGGCGAGCTGGCGGGTGGAGGCGGTGGTGAGGGTTTCGTTGTCGGCGTGGGGGAGGAAGCGGCGGGCTGTGGTCAGGGAGGGGGCGCCGTGGGCTACGGCCAGGACGGCTTCGGGGTCGGCGTTGTGTTCGGCGGCCCAGGTGCGCCAGGCGCGTTCGACTGCTGCGTGGGATTCGACCAGGGTGCCGTCCATGTCGAACAGAACAGCGTCGATGTCGAGCGGGGGGGACAGTGAGGCCGAAGAAGAGGGAGAAGAGGGGGAGGTCGAGGCCGAAGAAGAGGGAGAAGGAGGGGGCGAGGGAGAAGAAGGTGAGGGAGAGGAGAAAGGCAAGGCCGCACCTCCGGGATGACGATTAAAGTCGCTGTTCGAGCATAACCGGGTTGAGGACTGCGCGGGCGGTTAGGTTAGCCTGGCCTGACCTATGAGCATGAAGGATCCACTACTGCGGCCGGCCCTGCGCCGCCAGCGACGCCGGCTGGTGGGTGGGGTGACGCTGCTCTGCCTGCATCAGGCCACCGAAGCGCTGGTTCCGGTCACCATCGGCGTGATCATCGACCGGGCCGTGGCGACGTCGGACAGCGGAGCGCTGGTCATGTCGCTGGCCGCGCTCGCTGTGCTGTTCACCGTCCTGGCGATGTGCTGGCGTTATGGCGCGCGGCTCTCGTTCGGCGCCGGAGAGCACGAGGCGCACTTCGCCCGCGTGAAGATCGCTGAGCGGGCTCTCGACTCGCGCGGGCAGCGGTCGGGTTTGCGGGACGGGGAGTTGCTGAGCATCGCCGCCTCGGACGCCGACCAGAGCGCCGAGGCCATCCGCACGGTCGGGATGGCCGCGGCCGCCTGCACCGCTCTGCTGGTCTCCGCGACCGCCCTGATCATGGTTGATCCGGGGTTGGGAGCGGGGGTGCTCCTAGGCGTACCTCTGGTGCTGTTGGGATTGCAGCGCCTCGCCCCGCTGCTCACTCGCCGTAGCGATGCCCAGCAGGCGGCCCTGGCCGAGACCACCGCCCTGGCTGTTGATCTCGTGGCTGGATTGCGCGTGCTGCGTGGCATCGGCGCGCAGCACCACGCGGCCGGGCGTTTCGCCGTGGCCAGCGAAAACGCGCTGAAGAGCACGCTGCGTGCCGCTAACACCAAGGGCCTGCACCTGGGTCTGACCACCGCCGTCAACGGTCTGCTCCTGGCGGCGGTCACGGGTGTCGCCGGGTGGCTGGCCCTCGACGGCAGGATCACTGTGGGTGAGCTGGTTGCGGTGATCGGGCTGGCGCAGTTCATCGCCGAGCCGGTGCAGACGCTGGGCTGGTGCGTGCAGGAACTGGCGACCGCGCGGGCGTCGGCCGGGAGGGTGGCGCGGGTGCTCGACGCGGCGCCGGCTGTGCGGCCGGGCACGGCGGGCGAGCCGGTTCCGGCTGGGGTGCGGGTCGATCTTCAGGATGTTGGGTACGGCACGCTGACCGGCCTGGATCTGCGGATGGTCGCCGGCGAGACGGTGGGGATCCTCGCCCACGACCCACGCGACGCCGAAGCCCTCCTCGCCCTGCTGGCCGGCACCGTCGCCCGTGAAGACTACCGCGGATCGCTCCGCATCGATGGGATCCCGGCGGAGTCTCTGCAGCTCACAGCGTCGCGCGGAGTGGTGTTGGTAGAGCAGCACGATGTGGCCCTGTTCGAGGGCACCCTGCGCGAGAACCTGGCCGTCGGCACCGGCGCCGCCGACCCGAATCTGCTCGCGGCGGTACGGGTGGCCGCCGCCGAGGACGTCGTCGAAGCCCATCCGGAAGGGCTCGGCCACGTGCTCGTCGAGCGGGGCGCCAACCTCTCCGGCGGCCAGCGGCAGCGGGTCGCGCTGGCCCGGGCGGTCGCCGCCGACCCGCCGGTCCTGGTGCTGCACGACCCCACCACGGCCGTCGACGCGGTCACCGAGGCCCTCCTGGCCGAACGCCTGACAACGGCACGAGGCGGAACGGCACGGGCAACGGTGATCGTGACCAGCAGCCCGGCTCTGCTGCGCGCCGCGGACCGGGTGGTGGTCCTCGACGGCGGGAAGGTCACCGCCGAGGGCACCCACGAGGAACTGGTCGCCGCCGAACCGCGCTACCGAGAGGCGGTGCTGCGGTGACCGGCCCCGCACGGACCCTGTTACCGACCGCGACCGGCCGCGAGACCTGGGCGGCACTCAGATCCGAGTTCGCCCGGCTGCCCGGTCTCTCCGCCGCCACCGTGGCCCTGCTGGTGGCCGCCGCGGCCGGCGGGCTCGTCGCGCCGTGGGTCCTGGGCCGGCTCGTCGACGACGTCATAGCGGGTGCCGGGACCGACCGGATCGTCCGCTGGGCCACGGTGATCGCGGTGGCGGCGGTGGCCGGTGGCGTGCTGACCGCCGCCGGGGCAACGGTGTCCGCCCGCCTCGGTGAGACGGTCCTGGCCCGGCTGCGGGAACGGGTGATGGACCGGGCGCTGCACCTGCCGTCGGCCACTCTGGAGCGGACCGGAACCGGTGACCTGGTCGCGCGTACCGGCGACGACGCGACGGTGGTGGCCTCGGCGATCACCGGTGGCGGGCCGCTGTTCGTGGGGGCGTTGCTCTCCGTCGTGCTCACGGCCGGCGGGCTGTTCGCCCTGGACTGGCGGCTGGGGCTCGCCGGGCTGGTGGCCGCGCCCGCGTACGCCCTGGCGCTGCGGTGGTACCTGCCGCGCTCGGTGCCGTACTACGCCCGGGAGCGGATCGCCTCGGGGGAACGGGCACAGGCGCTGGCGGGTGCTCTCCGAGGGGCGGCGACAGTTCGGGCGTACCGGATCGAGGAAACGCACGTGGCGAACGTCGCGGCACGGTCCGCGACCACCCGCGACCTGGCGCTCGATGTCTTCCGGATCTACACCCGGTTCGCGTCCCGGATGAACGCGTCCGAGCTGATCGGCCTGGCCGCGGTGCTGATCGCCGGCTTCCTGCTGGTCCGGGAGGGCATGGGCACGGTCGGTGCGGCCACGGCGGCGGCGCTCTACTTCCACCGGCTCTTCAACCCGATCGGTCTGCTGCTGCTGGAGGCCGACACGATCCTGCAGGCCGGTGCGAGCCTGGCCCGGCTGGTCGGTGTGGCCGCGCTGCCGCCGCTCGCTCCCCCGGCGTCCATCGAAGAGTCGTTGGGCGTCGCGACCCTCGAGGTCGTCGTCGGCAAGCACCGGTACGACGACGGGCCCGTGGTGCTCGCCGACGTGACGCTGCGGCTGGAAGCGGGATCGCGGGTCGCGCTCGTCGGCGCCAGCGGGGCCGGAAAGACCACCCTTGCCGCCATCGCCGCCGGCATCGTCGCGCCGTCCGAGGGCACGGTACGCCTCGGCGGCACACCCCTCGACGAGCTCGGCGAGGTCCGCACCCGGCAGCGGATCGCCCTGATCAGCCAGGAGGTGCACGTCTTCGCCGGCCCGCTCGCCGACGACCTGCGCCTGGCCCGCCCGGACGCCACCGACCAGGACCTGCTGGACGCGCTCGACCTGGTCGGCGCCACCGGCTGGTTCCGGGCGCTGCCCGGCGGCCTCGCCACCCACGTCGGCGAGGGCGGTCACCGGCTGACCGCCGCGCAGGCCCAGCAACTCGCCCTGGCCCGGCTGGTCCTGGCCGGGCCGGAGGTCGCCGTGCTCGACGAGGCCACCGCCGAGGCGGGCAGCTCCGGAGCGCGCGACCTGGAACGCGCGGCGGCCGCCGCCACCGCGGGCCGCACCACGCTGATCGTGGCGCACCGGCTCACCCAGGCCGCGGCCGCGGACCGGGTCCTGGTGCTGGACCAGGGCCGGGTCGTCGAGGAGGGCTCGCCGGCCGAGCTGCTCAGGGCCGGTGGCCGGTACAGCGAGTTGTGGGCGGCCTGGAGCGGATAGTTAGAGCAGCCCGATTCCCTGGGCGATCTCCACCGCCTCGCGACGGCGGCCGGCCCCCAGCTTCCGGTAGATCGCTCGCATGTGCGCCTTCACCGTGTTCACCGAGATGCCGAGGGCGCCGGCGATCTCCTGCGCGGTGAGCACGCTCGGCAGGAAGCGCAGCACCTCGCTCTCCCGCTCGCTCAGCGGCTCGGCGAGCGCCGCTGACCTCTCCGGCGGCACTTCGGCGGGCTTCGTGAGAGCGGCCTCGACCCGGTCCAGCCACTGGAGGAGCAGGGGGGCGTCGAGCGTGGGTGCGGCTTCCTGGCGTACCTGCCGGAGCAGCTCCGCGGCGCCGGTCCGGTCACCGCCGACGATCTGCAGCTTGACGCGGACCGCCGCGAGGACCACGGCGAGGGCGGCCTCCGGCGGGTTCGCCTCGAGATGCAGGCAGTGGCGGAGCAGTTCCTGCGTACCGGCGATCCGGCCGAGGTCCACCTCGAGCAGGGCGAGCGTCACGTACGCGGTGGCCGCCTGCACCGTGGTGGTGATCTCCAGCCGCTCGGCGAGGCCGCGTGCGGCGAGCGCATGACGCTCGGCGGCGCAGAAGTCCTCCCGCATGTACGCCAGCAGCGCCAGGTGCCCCACCGCGTTCAACTCGACCAGCTGGATGCCGGTCACCCGCGCGGACCGCGCGGCGGACGAGAGGTAGCGCTGGGCCCGTCCCAGATCACCGCACCAGAGCAGACCGACTCCCTTGTTGTTCATCGCCACCGCCCGCAACGCGAACAGCAGCGGCAACTCCTCCGGGGTGACCGTGCGCAACCGGCTGAGGACGTCGGTGGTGACCTCGATCAGCTTCGGCATGTCGCCACGGACGCGGTGGAACGTGCCGACCTCCAGGACGTCGAGGGCCACCTCCACCGCCAGGCGGTCGGCGGCGGTACGGCTGGTCAGCATGGCGCGTGTCCGCCGCACCCAGATCGGGATCGCGGCGAACTCCCCGGTGGAGAACATCAGCAGCGCGGCGCAAAGGGCGAGTTCCGGCGTGGTGGGCAGGGCCTCCGGCGGGATCCGCTGCATCACCCGGACCAGGGTCCGCCGGTCGGCCGAGACGATCTGGGTGACCGCCAGCCCGGCGATCAGTTCGCCGAGGTACACCCAGTCGGCGGCCTCGGCGGCGTGGTGCAGCGCGCCGGGGGCGGAGCGCTCCTGGGCGTACCAGCGGGCGGCCCGGCCGTGCAGGTGCCGCACCGAGTCGGGGAAGTCCCGCTCCAGACGCCGGCGCAGCGTGCTCCGCAGCTGGTCGTGGTAGCGGAACCAGGGGTGCTCCGGGTCGCGGACCGTCACGAAACCCGTGGCCCGTTTCAGCTCCGCCAGGACCGCCGCGGCGTCCGCGTCGCCGGTGAGCGACTCGGCCAGCGAGGGGCAGATCTCGTCGGTGACGCTGGTGCGCAGGAGGAAACGGCGGATCCGGTCCGGCAGCGGAGCGATCACCTCACTCCACAGGTAGTCGTCGGTCGCGCCGGTGCCGTCCGGCTCGGCGGCCAGGCGAAGGCCGAGCGGCCAGCCGTCGCCGTCTGCGGGCTCGGCGCCCGGGTGCAGGACGGCCAGGCCGGCGGTCTCGGCGGCGTCGAGCGCCAGCTCGGCCACGCCGATGGTGATCCGCCGTGAGCCCGCGGGCAGGGCCGGCTCAGTCCGGCTCAGCAGGACGAGGCGCAGGCCGGCCGGCGGTTCGGCGAGCAGCGCCATCAGGGCGGCGGACGCCGGTGAGCCGTCCAGCACGTGGAGATCGTCGATGACCAGCACGGCGTCGATCCCGTAGCCGCTGCCCAGCAGTTCGGCTCCGATCGCCCGCAACGCCGCGTCCACCTCGGCGAGCAAGGTTGTGGCGACGGCGTGCCGGTGCCGCACGGTCAGCCAGGCGACGTCGTCACGCTCCGCCGCCCAGGCCGCGGCCAGGGTGGTCTTCCCCCACCCGGCTCCCGCCCGGACGACGGTCACCGGGTGCCGGATGCCGGCGTCCAGGAGGGCGTGCAGGCGTGCCCGCCGCAGGTGAGGCTGCGCGGGGACGGGACGCCCTGACCCTGCCACCAGGTATTCCCCTGGGGCACGAGGCAGCGGCACAGTCATTCGTCGATCACCCCCGCGATCACCGATGGACCAGACCGGGGTGAGGGCGGACCCGGGATTACCGGTCGTCCATCACAACAGCCGAACCTACGCGCCGGCCGTCGTGTGGCGTGCGCTGTGGCGGATAGGCGACATATGATCATGCACGAGCGTCGATGGCTAGGGGTTGACCGGCGATCAGGCCGGATAGGGCGCGGGACCGGGGCCGGGTGGCGGTACGCCCGGTGCGGGCCGCGGCTGGAGCGTCGCGGTGAGGGTGTCCAGGATGGAGTTCACCTGCGGGCGCAGCATCCGCCAGTCACGCCCGGCCGCGAGCGCCTCGTTCTCCGCGTCGATCGCCGGGACGAGGTCGCGCACCAGGATGGCGGCGCCGCCAGCGGTCGCCTGCTGGGCACCGTCGACAGAGCGGGCGGCGAGAGCACCCCACCGGGCGGAGAGGTCGAGCAGGTCGTCGCGTACCGGGGGCCAGACCAGGCCCCGCTCGCCGGCGGTGGGCGCGGTGAGGACCGGAGGTAGGCGTACCCCGGTCAGGTTGCGGGTCTCGGCGGCGAGACCGGCGGCCTCGGCGTCCCAGACCGCCACCCGGCGGGAGCGGTTGATCAGTACGGCCACGATCGCGCCGCCCAGCAGCAGAAACAGCAGCAGCCAGCCGAGGAAGCCGCCGGAGTCCTCTTCGGACACCGGTACGGCCGCCGCCGAGGCTGCCGTGGTGGTCGCCACCGGCGTGGGCTCCTCCCGCGTCTCCTCCGTCTTGGTCGGCTCGGGATCGTCGGTCTCTGCGGGCCGGGTGGTCTCCGGGGGCTTGGTGGTCTCCGGGGGCTTGGTGGTCTCGGCGGGCTCGGTGGTCTCGGCGGGCCGAGTCGTCTCCGGGTCACGGGTGAGGGTCGGGCGGGTGGTCTCCGCCGGCTCCTCCTCGGTGGGCTCTTCCTTGGTGGTCTTCTCCGGCGTGGGCCTCTCCTGCGCGGTGCGATCCACGGAGACATCGATCGAGGGCAGCGAGACACCCTCCCCGCCGTCCCCACAGGCGGCGACCCCCAGCAGAAGAGCCCCCGCCATCACGGCGGTCAGCAAGCGGGGCATCGGAGTCACTCGACGATCCGCAGCTCGTGGCTGGTGTTGTTGAGACGCCGGCCGCTGTTCTCGGTCACCGTCACGATGTCCTCGATGCGGACCCCGAACCGCCCGGGAAGGTAGATCCCCGGCTCGATCGAGAAGCACATCCCCGGCACCAGCGGCTGCCGCTCCCCCGCCACCATGTACGGCGGCTCGTGCGTGGTCAGCCCGATGCCGTGCCCGGTGCGGTGGATGAAGTACTCGCCGTACCCCGCGTCCTCGATCACCTTGCGCGCGGCCCGGTCGATGTCCTGGCAGGCGACTCCCGGCTGGACCGCCTCGAACGCGGCCTGCTGCGCCTGCCTGACGATCTCGAAGACCGTACGCTCCTGTTCGGTGGGCGGGCCGACGTGCACAGTACGGGTGGTGTCGCTGCCGTACCCGTCCTTGAGCCCGCCGAAGTCCAGCACCACCATGTCGCCCTCGGCGATCACCCGGTCGCCCATCTCGTGGTGCGGGTTCGCGCCGTTCGGCCCCGAGCCCACCACGGTGAAGTCCACCTGGGAGTGCCCGTGCTCGCGCAGCAGGCCCGCCAGCTCGGTGCCGATGTCCGTCTCGGTGCGGCCGGCGAACCGTACCCGAACGATCTGCTCGTAGGCCGCGTCGGCGGCCGCACCCGCGGCAGCCAGCCGGTCCACCTCGTCGGCGTCCTTGACCGCGCGCAGCATCGGCAGGGTCGCGGTCATCGAGGTGTAGCGGGACTCCGGCAGCGCCTCCTGCAGTGCCAGCAGGTGCAGGGCCCACGCGGAGTCGGAGAGGGCGTAGCGGCCACGGGGGTCGAGCAGGCGGGCCGCCGCGGCATAGGGGTCGGAGCCGTCCGCCCAGTCGGTGATCGTGACAGCCGCCGCGCCCGGTGCCGCCGCGGCGTCCGGGCGCTCGAGCACCGGGACGATCAGATGCGGGTCGTGGTCGGCGTCGAGCACCAGCAGCGTGATCCGCTCGGTGATCGCGGTCGGCCGGTACCCGGTGAAGTGCACCAGATCCGGCCCCGGCGTGACGAGCACCCCGGTGAGCCCGGCCCCGGCGGCCTGGGACACGGCGCGTTCCATCCGGCGGGCGTAGTCCTTGGTCGTGAACGGGCGAACCGTCATCGTCGATCTCCTCCTGTGGCCGGCACCGGCCGGGTGGGAATGGTGTGGGTGCTGGCGGCGGCCGCTGCGGCCAGGTGGACGGCCCCGGGCTTGTCCGCACGGTGCCGGCCCATCAGCAACACGAGCGCGACACCGGCCGCGGACATGACCGCGAGCAGCACGGAGGCGCCGGCCAGGCCCGCGGCGAGGGCGTCCGATGTGGTTTCACCAGCTTGGGTACGACCGTCGGTGACTGCCGTGGAAACGGTGGCAGCGGCCGCGACGGCGAGCGATCCGCCCACGTAGCGGGCCATGTTGGAGATGCCGGACGCCTGCCCGACCTCGGCCGCGGGGACGGCCGAGGTGGACGCCGACGAGGCGGGGCCGTTGGCGAAACCGAGCCCGACCGCGATGAGGATCAACGGCAGAACGAAGGCGGCGTACGCCCACGAGGGCTTCACGAAGACCAGGGCGACCGCACCGACTGTGGCGAGACCGAAGCCGAGCCCCACCGCGTACCGTGATCCGATCTTGACCGCTAGCGGTGTGATCAGCGGAGTGATCGCGATCATCGCCGCTGCCGCCGGCAGGGTGGCCAGGCCCGCCTCCAGCGGGGTCATCCCGAATGTCGCGGGGTCCTGGAAGTAGAGGCTGAACAGGTACATCAGGGCGTTGATCGCACCGGCCACCAGCAGGATCGCCAGGGTCGCGCCGACCAGCACCCGGTTGCGCAGCAGCTCGAGGTTGACCAGCGGCGCGGCGGCCCGCCGTTCGACGGCCACGAAACCCACCGCGCCGAGCACCGACAGCAGCAGGCAGGAGATGGTCGGCACGGAGATCCAGCCCCAGTCGCCGCTCTCGCTGAGCGCCAGCACGAGCGGCACCAGGGCGACCGCGACCAGGACGGTCCCGAGCATGTCGATCGAACGCGGCCGGTCCGGGTCCTGGGACTCCCGTACCGTGAAGATCGTCAACGGTACGCAGGCCGCGGCGATCGCGGCGTCGATCCAGAAGAGGCCCTGCCAGCCCGTTGCGTCGACGAGCACCCCGCCGATCAGCGGCCCGGCCGCCGCACCGATCGCTGATGCCGCGCCCCAGAGGGTGATGGCCTTCATCTGCTCGGTGCCCGAGGAGTCCACCGAGAGCAGGCTCATCCCGCAGGCCAGGATCGTCGATCCGGCCGCGCCCTGGATCATGCGGCCGATGATCACCCCCTCGGCACCGGTGGAGAGGGCGATCAGCGCGCACGAGGCGACGAAGAGCAGCAGCCCGAGGAGAAAGAACCGCCGCCTGCCGAAGACGTCACCGAGCGCGCCGGAGGTGACGATCACCGCCGCGCCCACGAGCATGTAACCCGTGACCGCCCACTGCAGCTGGGCGATCGGGGCGCCGAGGTCCTCGCTGATCGCCGGGAGCAGGATGGTGACCGCCGACGTGTTGGCGTTGACGACAAGCGCCGAGACGCACGCCGCGAGTAACACCCCGAGACCGGCCGCCTTCGCCTTGGTGTCGGTCGTGGACATGAGGCGGCTCCTTCGTGTCGGGGTCCGGCTCAGACTTCCCGCTCGCCGTGGCGCCGGGATCCTTCGCGCCGGATGATTCCGCCGCCGCCGAAAACATCTACTTTTCCGGCGTATGGCGGAGACCACCGTTTCGGAACGGGAGTTGCAGGAGTTCCTGCTCTACCTCGGCAGCGCGCTCACCGTCGCCGGAGAGGCGGTCAACCAGATCCAGGACCGTCTTGTCCGGGTGGCGGCCGCATACGGGGCACCGGACGCCCGGGTGAGCGTGTTCCCCACCTTCCTGGTGGTGTCGCTCGACGCGTCGCGCCCCACGACCCAGGAACCGACCCGGCAACTGTACGGAGGGCTGCGGCTGGACCAGACTGCCGAGCTCTACCGGCTGCTCTACCGGGCCGAGCACGCCGGGATCGACCCCGCCGAGGGCAGCCGGGCGGTGCGGCGACTGGTCGCCATGCCACCCCGCTTCGGCCCGGTGGTACGGGTGACCGGGCACGCCGTGCTCACCGTCGGCATCTGCATGATCCTGATACCGACCTGGGCCGACCTGCTGCTGGCCGGGTTGTTCGGTGTGCTCGTCGGCGTCTTCAAACTGGCCGGTGCCCGCTGGCCCAGCGTTCAAATGATCATGCCGGTGGTGGCCGCCTTCACCGTCGCGGGGCTGACTTTCCTGATCACCAACACCGGCTGGAACGAGGCGGACCTGCGAGCCATGGTGGCACCGCTGGCGACGTTCCTGCCCGGGGCCATGCTGACCATGGCGGTGGTGGAACTGTCCGCGTACGAGATGGTGACCGGGTCGAGCCGCCTGGTGGCGGGCATCCTTCAGCTGCTGCTGCTCGCCTTCGGGATCATCGGGGCGGCGCAGGTGGTCGGCGTACCGCCGCCGGCAGCGCCCGCCGACGTCGCCGTGAACACCATCGGCTGGTGGGCCACCTGGCTCGGGCCGCTGATCGTCGGGATCGGCAATTACTTCATGCTGGCCGGGCCACCGCGCTCGCTCGGCTGGCTGTGCCTGGTGCTCTACGCCGGCTGGATCGGCCAGTACGTGGGGAACCTGATGTTCGGCGGTTATCTGAGCGGTTTCGTCGGCGCCCTGGCGCTGACCATCGTCGCGTACCTGGTCGAGCGGATGCCGTCCGGCCCACCCGCCCTGGTGTCGTTCCTGCCAGGCTTCTGGCTGCTGGTGCCGGGCGCGCTGACCCTGATCGGGGTGACGGAGTACCTCGGCCAATCGACGGTCCGCGGCGCGGAGGACCTGGTCGGTGCCATCGGCTCGATGGTCGCGGTGGCACTCGGCGTGCTCTGCGGCCATCCGCTCTACCGTGCTTTCAAACGCTCGGTGTTCAAGGAGCCTGCGTGATCGAGGTGCGTGCGGTCGAAGATCTGCTCGGCTCACTGACCGAGTGGCTGCTCAGGTCGAGCTTCGAGGGCACGGACAGGTGCGAGGCCATCGTCCGGGACGTCGCCGCCTGTTACGGCCGGACCGTCGAGGTCACGTTCTTCGCCGACAGCGCGCTGCTGAGCGTGGACGGGAGAACTCTGTCCTACTCCCGGGAGCCCGGCGTACCGCCGCTGCACCAGGTGTCCCGGATGAAAACCCTGCTCGCCGAGGTGCACGGTCACGGGCTGACGGCCGGGGAGGCCGCCGGGCGGCTCGCCGAGATCCGCGCTCTCCCGCCCCGCTGGAGCCGCCCCTGGCAGGTGCTCGGCCTGATGGCGTTCACCGTCGGCTTCGGCATCTCGGTGCAGGCCACCTGGCAGCAGGTGGGTGTCTCGGCGCTGACCGGGCTGCTCGTCGGCGTCCTGGTCGTCGCCGGGGCCGGGCACCGGCGGCTCGTGCTGGTCTCGCCCTTCCTCGCGTCCCTGCTCGTCTCCGCCGTCGTTCTCATCCTCCACGAGCGAGGTCTGCTCGACGGCGGCCCGATCCAGCTCATCATCCCGGCGCTGTTCTTCTTCATCCCGGGCGACGCGATCACCGCGGCCGCCCTGGAACTGGCGAACAACCGGATGACCGCCGGCGCCGCCCGCCTGGTCTACAGCTCGGTCGTCCTGCTGGTGCTCGCCTTCGGCGCCCTGGTCGCCACGGTGGTGCTGCAGGTGCCGCAGAGTGCCCTGTTCGACGTGCCGGTGCCGGGCAACCTGGGCCCGCTCGGGGTCTGGGCCGGCTGGGTGCTGTTCGCCGTGGGTGTGATGCTGACGTTCTCGATGGCGCCGCGCGACTTCGGCTGGGCGCTCGGGCTGATCCTGCTCACCGCGGCCGTGACCGAGGTGGCGACCCGCGCGTTCGACGACCCGTTCGGCACATTCACCGGGGCGGTCGTGATGATGACGGTGGCCCTGCTGCTCGGCCGCAGGCCGGGGCTGCCACCGTCGTACGTGCTCTACCTCGGCGCGTTCTACGTGCTGACCCCCGGCTCGCACGGGCTGCGCGGCCTGGAGAGCTGGATCGGCGGCCACCCGATCCAGGGGGTGGCCGGCGTCGCCGACATGGTCGGCCTGCTCGTCGCCATCGCGGTCGGCATGCTCGTGGCGGCCGCCGCGGTGGGGCCGGCCGGGCGGGTTCACCCCCCGGAACACCCAATCACCCGTCCGGGATGACCCCCTTACAGCCCGTACCGCCCAGGCTGGAGGGGTCTGGTGATCACACCGTCCGGCCAGGGGGACCGCCGTATGCAGAGCCGACTCCGGCTGTCCGGTCAGGCCGTGCAGCCGCTGCTGCTGATGTTCCCGCTGGGCCTGTTCACGATGGCGTTCCTCTTCGACGTGGCCAGCCTGCTCGGAGCACCGCACCTGGTCGGCACGCTGGCCTTCTGCAACATCGTGGCCGGGCTGATCGGCGGGGTGGTGGCGGCGCTGGCCGGCGGGTACGAGGCGGCCGGTGCCCGGAGTCCGGTGGCCGCGCGCATCGCGTTCCTCAGCCTGCTGATCGACGTGGGCGTGCTGATCCTGTTCGCGGTGCTCACGCTGATGCGCGTACGCACCGCGGACCGGGTCGCCGACTCCGGCCTGCTGATCGTCGAGGTGCTCGGGCTCGCCCTCGCGGCGTTCGGAGCCTGGTACGGCGGCCGATTCGGTGATCCCTACGCACCGATGAGCCGGCCGGAGAGGCGCCGAACCGTTCACCAGGGATGAGGCGGAGGGCATTCGCGGACACCGATGATGCCGCCGGATCGATCTCGTGGAACGGGAACGGAGGCGCCGTGAGCGCGATGGATGTACCCGACAAAACGACGACTAGACCGCCGACACCCAAGGCGGTCGCGTACATCTCCTGGGTGGCGCTGGCGCTGATGACCACCAGTTCGGTGGCGAGCCTTCGCCCGTCACCCACCATGGCGGTCTACGGGCTGGCCAGCATCTTCCTCTATGTCATACCGGCTCTGGTGTTCCTGCTGCCGACCGCGCTCGTCTCGGCGGAGCTGGCCTCCGGCTGGCAGGGCGGCGTCTACAACTGGGTGAGTCAGGGGCTGTCCAAGCCGCTGGGCTTCCTCGCCGTCTGGTGCCAGTTCGCCATGACGATCTTCTACTACCCGAGCCTGCTCGGCTTCGTGGCGAGCACGCTGGCGTACGTCATCAACCCGGACCTCGCCTCGAGCGGTGTCTGGACTGCCATCGTGATCATGGTCTGTTACTGGGCCGGCGTCTGGGTCTCGTCCCGGGGCACCAGCGGTGTCGCCGGGCTGGCCAGCGGTGGCCTGATCATCGGCACGCTGATTCCCGGCGCCCTGCTGGTCATCCTCGGCGTCGCCTTCCTCGGCCAGGGCAACGAGTCGGCCGCCCCGATGACCGCGGACAACCTGCTACCCGTCTGGGCCGGTCTCTCCAGCCTCGTGCTCATCGTCAACAACTTCCTGTCGTACTCCGGCATGGAGATGAACGCGGTGCACGTCGGCTCGCTGAAGAACCCGGGCCGTGAGTTCCCGCGGGCGATGTTCATGTCGATGGGCCTCGTCCTGCTGATCTTCATCCTGCCCGCGCTGGCGATCAGCTGGATCGTTCCCGCCGAGCAGCTCTCCCTGACCGCCGGCGTCATGCAGGCGTTCGACGCGGTGTTCGCGACGTTCAACTCGCAGTGGCTCACCCCGATCATCGGCGTCATGCTGGTCGCGGCGTCCCTCGGTGGCATGCTGACCTGGCTGGCCGGCCCGTCCAAGGGCCTGCTGATGATCTCCCGCCAGGAGGGCTACCTGCCGCCGTTCCTGCAGCGGCTCAACAAGCACGGTGTGCAGCAGAACATCCTGGTCACCCAGGGTCTGGTCACGACCGTGATCGCGCTGGCGTACGCGTTCATCCCGGACGTCTCCAGCGCCTACTGGATCTTCTCGGTGATCACCACGCAGGTCTACCTGATCATGTACCTGCTGATGTTCGTCGCCGCCGTACGCCTGCGGCGCCTCCAGCCCGACCACCCGCGCGGCTACCGCGCCCCGATGCTGACCGGGCTCTGCGGCATCGGCTTCGCGGCGTCGCTGTCCGCCCTGCTCATCGGCTTCATCCCGCCGTCACAGTTCGGCTCCGGCAACGTCGGCGTCTACCTGGCGGTCGTCGCCGGCGGCGCGCTCGGGCTCGGCCTGCTCGTCCCGTACCTCTTCTACCGGCTGCGCAAGCCGTCCTGGAAGACCGAGCCGCAGGAGGCTCAGGCATGATGAACCACCGGATTCTCTACGTGACCTCCATCGTCGTGCTGGTCGTGCTCGCCGGCATCGCGCTGTTCTCCTTCGCCGGTAACCAGCAGGACGCCCGGGCCGACGAGAAGGCTCAGCAGCTCATCACCGAGCTCAACGCCGCCGGGCTGCGCGCACCGCAGCCCGAACAGATCGCCCGGGTACTCGGCGACGACGGCGGCGCCGTCTGCGACGAACCCGACGACTCGCTGCGCCGCGGCATCCTCTACGGCCAGCTCACCAACGGTGCGGGCGGCCCCGGGCTGCGGCCGGTCATCGCTGACAACAACGTCGTACAGGGTCAGCTTTTGATCATCAAGGTCTACTGCCCGCAGTACCTGGACGCGTTCCAGCGGGTCGTCGACGACCTCAAGCTCGAGGAAGTGGCCTGATGACCCTCGCCGACCGGATCGACGGCCTGATGGGCCGGGCCCACGACGACCTCGCCGAGCTGGTTGCCATCCCGTCGGTCGCCGACCCCCGGCAATATCCGGCGTCGGAGTGCCTGCGGGCGGCGAACTGGGTGGTCGATCACTTCGCCGATGTCGGCTTCACCGGGCTCAGCCTGCGGGAAACGAGCGACGGCAGCCACGCCGTCCACGGGAAACGCCTGGCAGCCGGGCCGGACGCGCCGACGGTCCTGCTCTACGCGCACTACGACGTACAGCCCCCGCTCGACGAGAACGCCTGGCGCACCCCGCCGTTCCAGCTCACCGAATCGGGTGGCCGCTGGTACGGGCGGGGAGCGGCCGACTGCAAGGGCAACATCGTCATGCACCTCACGGCGCTGCGGGCCCTGGGCGGCGACGTGCCGGTCAACCTGAAGCTCATCGTGGAAGGCTCCGAGGAGCAGGGCACTGGTGGGCTGGAGAACCTGGTCGAGAGCGAACCCGATCTGCTGCGGGCCGACGCCATCCTGGTGTGCGACACGGGGAACGCGGCGGTGGGCGTACCGGCTGCCACGGTCACCCTCCGGGGCATGGTGAACCTGGTGGTCACGGTGGAGGCCCTGGCCGGCGAGCTGCACTCCGGGATGTTCGGCGGTGCGGCGCCGGACGCTCTCGCGGCGCTGATCCAGATGCTGGCGTCGCTGCGGGACCGGGCGGGGAACACCACGATCGCCGGGCTCGACAGCAGCCAGACGTGGAGCGGTCATCCCTATCCCCCCTCCCAGTTCCGCTCCGACGCCGGACTCGTCGACGGGGCGGGGCTCTTGGGGGACGGATCGGTATCGGACATGATCTGGGCTCGTCCGGCTGTCACGGTGCTCGGGATCGACTGTCCGGCGGTGATCGGCTCGGCGGCGGCTATTCAGCCGCACGCGCGGGCGCGGATCAACCTGCGGGTGCCGCCCGGGACGGATGCGGTGAAAGCTCAGGATGCGCTGATCGCGCATTTGCACGCGGCGGCGCCGTGGGGGGTGCGGGTGCTGGTGGAGAAGGAGGCGCTGGGGCAGCCGTTCGAGGCGCGTACTGGTGGGCCGGCCTATCGGGCGTTGGAAGCGGCTATGCGGGAGGCGTACGGGCGGGAGATGACGAGCCTGGGGCAGGGTGGGTCTATTCCGTTGTGCAATGTGTTCGCTGAGGTCTATCCGGAGGCGGAGATCATTTTGATGGGGGTGGAGGAGCCGTTGGCTTTGATCCACGCTCCTAATGAGAGTGTTGACCCGGGGGAGATCGCGCGGTTGGCGCATGCTGAGGCGCTGTTCCTTCGGGGTTATAGCGGGTGAGATCGGCGATCCGAGCCCGGCGCGTGATCCCACGTGCCGGGCCCGGATCGCGTTCCGGGGGCGGCACGCTTTCCGGGGGCGGCACGCTTTCCGGGGGCGGCACGAGATCCGCGGGCGGCACGCGCTCCGCGGGTGGGCGTGTTCCGCGGGTGGGCGTGTTCCGCGGGTGGGCGTGTTCCGCGGGTGGGCGTGTTCCGCGGGCTTCGCGCGCGGCACGCCCTCACCGGCCTTCACCAAGCTTCACCGGCCTTCGCGACCCATGCGCCGGCCCCGGATCGGTTGCCAGCGTTAGTAGAAGCGCACATTGGGGTTGCGTGTGCGGTGACACCGCCTATGGCGTGGGTAAAAGCGCACGGACCGCTAACGTGTGCGGCTATCTGCACACGTTAGCCAGGCCGTGTGCAGCTGCACTGCCCCGGCACCCATCAGCCGTAACGCGTGCACTTAATCGCGCACGTTAGCCGTAACGCGTGCACTTAATCGCGCACGTTAGCCGTAACGCGTGCAGCTGCTCGCGCACGTTAGCCAGCAAAGGCGCGCACGCGGAGATCAGCGTGCGCGCCCCGCGGCTGGGGTGCTAGGCGGTCGGTGAGGGGGCCGTGAGGTCGGCTGCCTCGTGGTGTGCCGGGCTTTCGGTGGAGTGGGAGCGGAGGCCCGCGACCGCCACGAAGATCAGGCAGAGGCCGAGCAGGCAGAGTGTGGTCGCGCCGAAGAAGACGAAGGCTGCCAGGCCGATGTTGGGCCATACCAGCAGGGCGATGGCGGCCAGGACTGCGACGAGGCCGAAGCCGATGCGCCAGCCGTTGCCGGAGCCGCCGGAGCCGAAGCTCATGAAGATTTCGGCGAGGCCGTCGAGGAGCCAGCCGATGGCGACGATTACGAGTAGAAGCTTCAGGGAGCCGGCGATGTTGCGCAGGCAGAGGATGCCGATGACGGCGACCAGGACGCTGAAGATGATGCCCAGGACGCGGTTGAACATCGGGTAACCGGAGGAGAAGAACAGCAGGGCCGTTCTCGACAGGCCGCCGATCAGGAGGTTGAGGCCGAAGAGGAAGCCGACGACGTGGAGTGTTGCCTCGGGCCAGGCGAAGGCGATGATGCCGAGGACCAGGGTGAAGATGCCGGCCAGTAGCTGTGCCCATTTCCAGGTTCGATTCATGACGGGAGACTCCTTCTAGGTCTCGCGCCGGCGGGCCGGCGCCTAGGTCTCGCGCCGGCGGGCCGGCGCCTTGGGCAGATCACTCAGGGCCGCGGCCAGGAACGGGCCGACGAGTTCGAGGCGCTCCGACGCGGAGGTGGTGACCTCGATGACCGAGCCGTCGTGCAGCTGGAGCCGTACGGCGATCGGGTCGCGGCCGCAGCGGCGGGCGTCGCGGGCCGGGACGGTGTGTACGCCGACCGGGGAGACCCGGGCGGCCAGCCAGACGGTGCGATCGAAGATCAGACCGCGGCGTACGACGAGCACGTCACCGCACCAGCGCGCCCACATCCGCCGTGACCACCCGCGGCGCAACAGCTTCCAGTTTCCCGGCGCGCCGCCGGCCCGGAACCCGGTCCTGAGGGGGAAACGCCGTGAGACGAAATGGATGGCTCGGACACGGCACCAGAAGGCGGATCCCTCGTCGACGAAGGCTTTGCGTCTTCGCCGCTCGCGGGCGACGGCGACCAGCAGCACGAGGAAAGCCAGGAACAGCAGCGGCGTCATGAGCGGTCCTCCGTCGTCGCCTGCCAGTTGCGTGGACGCCAGTTCTCGACCACCTTCGCGACCGCCGTGACCAGGAACAGCTGGCCGATCAGGGCTTCGAGGACGGCGATGGTCCGCGCCGGGTTGGCGGCGGGTACGAGGTCGCCGTACCCGGTGGTGGTCATGGTGACGAAGCTGAAGAAGAGCGTGTCGGAGAGCCCCGGGTCCCCGTTCTCGCCGAACAGCGGGCCGGGTTGCAGGGCGGCGACACACTCGTACGCGAATCCGAACGCCATCCCGATCAGCAGATACGCGGCGAGCGCGCCGAGCAGGGTCTGCTGGTCGACTGTCCGGCGGCCGCCGAGATCCCGCACGATCGAGAACGGTGCCAGGAGATAGAGCGCGCTGGCGGCCGAGAAGGTCCAGCCGATCAGCGGGGACCGGTTGGCGAAGACGTTCACGATCGCGGCGACCAGGGCCAGCGCGAACACCAGGGCGGCCGCGATCCGCATTCCGGGCCGGGCCTGGGAGACGCGCAGCGCCTGCCACACCGTCAGGGTCTGCACGAACAGCAGCACGGCGATCATCCACCGCTGCTCGGCGAGCAGCGCCAGCACGTAGGTGACCACGATCATCAGGAGCACCACGCCGTAGCCGCCACGTGCCGGCCGGGTTTTCAACGGGACTCCCCCGGCCCTTCTTCCGCGGGCAGGCGGCGCACCTCGATGAGCCGCAGCCCGAGACCGTGGATCCGGGCGATGAGGCCGACCACCGCCGACTGGTCGGGCATCGACCCGTGCAGCACCGTCTCCGGCGGCTCGACGGTGACCGTCAGGTCCTGTAATTCCGCCAGCACCTCGTCGGGAATCACCCCGGAAACTCTGACCTGGTACGACGCTTCGGGCACGATCATGACCTCCTCACCCGGTGAATTTGCCGCTCCGTGCCCGCTCGGCCTCCATCGCGGCGATCTCCTCGACGCCGGCAACCACGATCTGCGGGTCCGGGGCGAAGTCCAGGCCGGGAGCGCGTCCCTTGTAGTCGACCGCGTTGAGGATGACCCTCATGGTGTTCAGCCGGGCGCTCTGCTTGTCGTTGGAGCGGACGATCAGCCACGGGGCTGCCCGGGTGCCGGTGCGTTTGAGCATCTCGTACTTGCGATCGGTGAAGTCGTCCCAGCGGTCCTGCGCCTGCAGGTCGATCTCGCTGAGCTTCCACTGCCGCAGCGGGTCGGTGCGGCGGCGCTCGAACCGTCGCGCCTGCACCTCGCGGGTCACGCTGAAGTACAGCTTCACCAGGACGGTGCCCTGGCGGACCAGGTCCTTCTCGAAGCCGGTCACGCCGCGCAGGAAGTCGCGGTACTCCTTCGGGCTGCAGAAGCCGAAGACCCGCTCGACCATCGCGCGGTTGTACCAGCTCCGGTCGAACAGGACCATCTCGCCGCCGGCCGGGAACTGGGCGACGTAGCGCTGGAAGTACCACTGCGAACGCTGTTCCTCGGTGGGGCGGCCGAGCGCGACGACCCGGTAGTGCTTCTCGTTCATGAACCGGGTGACACGGCGGATCGCCCCGCCCTTGCCTGCCGCGTCACGGCCCTCGAAGAGCACGATCATGCGGAGCTTCTCCAGTTCGAGGTGCCGCTGCAGCTTCAGCAACTCGACCTGCCAGGGACGCAGCGCCCGCTCGGCACTGAACTTGCGGGTAAGGGAGCGTTCCATGGCTTCAGCCTTTCCGCCGGTGGCCCGATCGACGTCATCCCACGCGGATGAGCAGGTCAGACCGGGCTTTCCGTGCGGGCCCGAGACTGCAGCAGACCCAGGCGGAACAGTCGCTCCAGGCGCCGTACGGTGAACGGGTGCGACTGCGGCAACTGGGCCAGCTCGACCCAGAAACCGCGCAGCGCCTGGCCCTGCCGGACCAGTTCCTCCACGTCGGTGGTGTGCTCGGTGTGCCGCCCGGAGGCCAGCAGCACCAGGCCGGTCGCGCCGGACGGGCAGAGGTATGCGCCGTGCCTGTCGCAGGAGAACTCCCGCAGCCGGGACAGGGTCGGCCCGAGGATCGGGATCCGCTCGGAGTACGCGACGGACAGCTGGTACCAGAGCCCGACGTGGTGCAGTTTGATGTGCCCCAGCTCGTGGCCGAGGATGAACCGCAGCCCGTCCCGGTTGTTCTCGTACAGGTTCACGAACAGCTCGTTGGCAAGGACCACGTAGTCGTGGCCGGTGGCCTGCGCGGCGAACGCGTTCAGGGTGCCGTTGCCGTTCGCCAGGTAGAAGTTGGGCCGGCGGCGCAGGCCGAGCTTGTGGGAGAACTCGTCGGCCACCTCGTAGAGCTCGCCGTACTGCCGCGGTGAGAGCTGGACAGCGGTTCCGCGGATCGAGGCGCGCTGTGTCTCCCGGATGATGATCAGGACCGGGATCAGCAGGAGCAGTCCGATGAACGCGGAGCGGATCGTGGTTCCCCACGCCGAGTCCCGCACCCGGTCCGGTACGAACGGCAGCGTGATCGCGGCCTGGACGATCAGCCAGATGATGATGAGGTTCAGGATCACCATGAACACGTAGAAGGGCTTTTCGGCGGGGTGGCGCAGCCGGGCTTTCGCCATGACGGTCCTCCGTTCCGGGATTCGCCGACGACCATCCACCCCGGACAACGGGTCACACATCATCCCGCAGGCATGAGGACCGGTCACGGTGCCGGCGCGACGCTGGCGGGATGAATGCACGCTGGCTCGCTCGTCTGTCGTTCGCCACCGCCGCGGTGGCCGCTCTGCTCGTCCTCGCGGCCGCCGGCCTGGCCGGGAGCCTCGGGCTGCTGATCGTCGGCGCCGTCGGCGGGGCCGCCGGCCTCGCCGCCGCCTGGTGGTTCCTCACCCATCGCGGGGTGCTGCGGTGGCTCGCGGGTGTGGTGGTGGTTCTCGCCCCGCTGGTGGTGATGGTGCTCTACGCACGGGCGAACCTGATCTGGGTGGTCGTCCTGTTCGGACTGTTGTGGTCGGCCGCCGTGACCGCCGGTCGGCGTGCGCTGGCGCCGGCCCGGGAGCAGGGCACCGCGGAATACGAGACACGGGCACCGGTCCGCCCGTACCTGATCATGAATCCGCGCTCGGGTGGCGGCAAGGTGGAGCGGTTCCGCCTGGCTGAGCGTGCCCGTGCCCTGGGCGCGGAGGTGTTCGTCCTGGACGGCCCGGCGGTGGACGTCGCGGCGCTCGCCCGGCAGGCCGTCAGCGACGGCGCCGACATGCTCGGTGTGGCGGGCGGTGACGGCACCCAGGCTCTGGTGGCCGGGATAGCCGCCGAGCACGGGTTGCCGTTCCTGGTCATCTCGGCCGGCACCCGCAATCACTTCGCGCTGGATCTGGGCCTGGACCGGGAGGACCCGTCGACCTGCCTGGACGCGCTCACCGACGGGGTGGAGATCGAGGTGGACCTGGGCCTGATCGGCGACCGGACGTTCGTCAACAACGCCTCGTTCGGCGCGTACGCCGCGATCGTGCAGAGTCCCGCCTACCGCGACGACAAGGTCGGCACCACGCTCGACCTGCTGCCCGCCGTGCTCTCCGGCCAGCAGGGGCCGCATCTGCGGCTGGACGTGGACGGTGTCACGGTGACCGGCCCGCAGGCCGTGCTGATCAGCAACAACCCGTACACGGCGGGTGATGTGGCGGGCCTCGGCGAGCGGCCGCGGCTCGACGGCGGGGTGCTCGGCGTGCTGGCGGTGACCGTCCGCGGTGCGGCCGACGCCGCCGGGCTGATCAGCGGGCGCGGGCGGGCGAAGTCGCTGACCGTACGGTCCGCGGCCGAGGCCGTCGTCGACGCCGACGCGCCGGATGTGCCGGTGGGCATCGACGGCGAGGCGGTGAGCATGCCCACGCCGGTGCGGTGCGTGATCCGGCCCGCGGCGCTGCGGGTACGGGTGCCCCGGAACCGCCCCGGGATCCGCCCGGCGCGTCCCGAGATGGACTGGACCCGGCTGCGTCACCTGGCGCTGCACACCGGCGAAAAACACCCCGGGGGAATGACGCCGGCCGAACCGCGGGGCGGGATCCTCACCTCATGAGACTTCTGCCAGTGTTGACGGCCCTGGGCGTTCTGGCCGCCGGTGGTTGCGCCGGCCAGGACCAGCCGGAGGTTGCCGCGGTGTGCGACAGCTACGCCGCCGTTCAGAACACCGTGAACCACATTCGTCAGGTGAACGTGTCGGAGAACGGCATCGTCGCGATCCGCCCGTACGTGAGCCAGTTGCTCAACGAGCTCAACCAGCTCGTGCTCGACGCGAAGGCCCAGTTCGGCGCGCAGGCGGACGGGTTGCGGACCACTGTGGACGCGCTGCAGACGACCGTCGGCACCGCCCGTGAGGATCCGAACGTCACCAACCTGGCGGCGGTGCGCGCCTCCGTCGCGTCGGTACGGGCCAGCGCGCAGACACTGCGCGACGCGATCGCCGGGACCTGCTGATGCGTGTCGAGCAGAGCCGTGCGACCGGCTGGACCGCCTGGGTCCTCTTCGGCGGTCTCCTGCTGGTTCTGCTCGGCACCGTGCACCTCTGCATCGGCCTGCTCGCTCTGGCGCGCCCCGAGGCCCTGGCCGGCAGCCGGTCCGATGCGCTGCTGCCGGTGTCGATGACAGCCCTCGCCTGGCTGCACCTGATCCTCGGGGTGACGGCCGTGGTCACCGGCGTCGGCCTGGTTCGCGGCCTGGTGTGGGCCCGGGTGATCGCCGCCGTGCTGGCGGTCCTGGCCGCCCTGGTGAACTTCGTCTTCGCCGCGGCACACCCGGTCTGGTCGATCATCGCCGTCCCGCTGGCCGGCATCATCCTGTTCGCGGTCACCGCACACGGAGCGGAGATAGCCGACGCCTACGGCACGGAGGCAGCCGAGGTACCCGGCACGTACCGGCCGTGATCCTCCGCCGCCTGGACGACCTGCAACGGCGGCACCCCGTGCTGGGCTTCAGCTACGCGGTGGTCCGCAAATATCTGGACGACGGCGGGATCCGCGAGGCCGCGCTGATCACCTACTACGGCTTCCTCAGCCTCTTCCCGACCCTGCTGCTCGGCGTCGTGATCGTCTCCGAGGTGCTGGCCCGCCGGCCCGACTTGAGCGCCGAGGTGGTGGCCGCCATCGTGCCCCCGGTGCTGCAGGACGGTGTGGAGAGCGCACTGGCGAGCCTCTCGGCGTCGTCCGCCGCGCTCGTCGCGGGCGTGATCGGGCTGGTGTTCTCCGGAATCGGGGTGGTCGTTTCCGCGTACGAGACCCTCAATCACCTCGCGGCCGTGCCCTTCCGGCGGCGAGCCGGTGTGGCCGGGCGCTATCTGCGCGTGGTGGCCGCCCTGGCGGTCATCCTCGCCGGCACCGTCACCGTCGGCGGGCTCACCGTCGCGTCCACCGCACTGACCGCGCTGCCGGCACTGTCCAGAGTGGCCGCACTGATCGGATCGTTCGCGGTGGCGTTCGCCGTCCTCGTGGTCGTCACGAAGACGCTGCTGACCCGGAGGGCGCCGTTCGCATCGCTCTGGCCCGGTGCGGTGACCGGCGCGGTGGCGGTGACGCTGGTGCTGAATCTGGGCGCCTCGGTGCTGCCGGAGCTGGTGCGGCGGGCCGGCCGGGTCTACGGCGGCTTCGCCACGGTGGCCGGGGTGTTCACGCTGCTCTACGTGATGAGCAACCTGCTGGTGCTGGCGGCGGAGGTCGCGGCGGTGCGGCACGGGCGTTTGTGGCCGCGCGCGTTGCAGGAGAGCCGCCCGTCCGAGGCCGATGCCCGGGCCATGTCGCTGCTGGCCCGGGAACAGGAGCGGATACCGGCGGCCGGCATCGACTACGTGCTGCGCGATCCGCCGTCCTGAGCGAGGATCTGGCCGGTGGGCAGGAACCAGGCGGCGACCAGGCCGATCACACCGGCGCCGGCCACGGCGACCATGGCCAGGACGTACGCACGACCAGGCGCCGCCCCGTTCACGCCGGCCACCAGGATCGTCCCGGTCAGCGCGGCGCCGAGCGACGACCCGAGGTTGGAGACGCTGCGCGACAGACCGGAGATCTCCCCCTGCAGGTGCTCGGGGAAGCTCGACTGCACCACGTTCACCGACGGTGTCAGCATCCCGCCCAGGCCCAGGCCGATCACGAAGAGGCCGGGCAACATCGCCCAGATCCGCTCCGACGTGCCGCCGAGCAGGAGCAGCAGCGCGATGCCGGCGATGGTGACCAGGAACCCGGCGAGGATCAGGGTGCGCTGCGGCCGCCGTTTCGCCATCCGCTCGGCGAACAACGACGAGATCAGCACACCGACCGTGGTGGCGGTGAACACCCCGCCCGTCTCGATCGCGTTGTAGCCGCGCACCACCTGCAGATACGTCGACACCACGAACGAGCTGCCCATCACCATCAGCCACTGCGTGTTCTGGGTGACCAGGCCGAGGTTGGAGGCCCGGTTGCGGAACAGCGAGGTGGAGAGCAGCGGCTCACGGCCGGACCGCTCCTTAGCGCGCACGGTCACGAAGAACAGGGCCAGGACGACGGCACCGGCGACGACCAGGCCCAGCGTCGCGAGCGCGTTGTCGTCGGCGAGAAGGATACCGATCACGATCAGCATCAGGCCGGCGGCGGAGAGCACCGCACCGAGGACGTCGAACGGCACCGACCGGTCCGGCGGCAGCGGGTCCCGGACCGCGCGGCGGCTCAGCAGCACGATCGCCAGGACTATCAGGGCCTGCAGGACGAAGGCCGCCCGCCAGCTGATCGCGTACGCGATGAACCCACCGATGAGCGGGCCCGCCACCGCGCCGATGCCACCCATCGCGCTGATCGCGCCGAAGGCGCGGGCCCGGGAGCCGACGTCCCGAAACAGCAGCGTGGTGAGGATGTAGACGGGCGGGATGAGCAGTGCTGTGCCGACGCCCTCGAGGACCGAGTAGCCGATGATCAGGACACCGAGGCCCGGCGCGAAGGAGCTCAGCAGCGCACCGGAGCCGAACAGCAGCAGGCCGAGGATGAGGCACCACTTGCGGCCGTACCTGTCGGTCAGCTTGCCTCCGGGGATCATCAGGGCCGCCATCACCAGCAGGAACAGGGTGATCGCCAGCTGCACGCCCTGGACCGTGGTGTTCAGGTCCTTGCTGATGTCGGTGATCATCACGTTCATGTTGGAGCCGGCGAAGCTGCAGATGAACTGGGCCAGTGCGAAGGCGATCAGCGCCTGCCGCAGGGTGGTGGGAAAACGGCCGGTGCTGGTTCGTTCGGTCATCTCCGGTCACGGCTCCATTCCGGTCCCACTTGTTGCCATTCGTGTTGCCAGGCGAGATCCCGGCGCCGATCGAGCAGGGTGCGGCCGATCGCGCGTATCCCGGTGAGGGCCGCGGCCAGGCAGAGCAGGACGGCGGCGGCGACGAGCACGGCCTGCGGCACCGGGTCGCGCACCTGCGGCGCACCGCGCAGGACGCCGCGGTCGTCGACCCAGATGACGATCCGGTCGCCTGACTTCGCGGTCGTGGTGACCTGCACGATGCCGGTGCGCGGCGTGCCGTCGGGCGCCTGCCAGGTGGCACGGGCGGCGCGCGGCGCGACCGTCCGCGACTCACCCATGCCGAGGGTCTCCGGCTCACCGGTGAGCTGTGCCTCGGTGCGGTGCACGTGGATCCGCTCCCACTCCTGGGCCTGCCGGTCGGTGAGATAGCTCGATCGGGCCGCCCACCAGCCGAGCAGCGGCCCGGCCAGAAGGAAGAGCAGGAGCAGGGTCAGCATCATGGCGCTCTCGATGCGGTCCGACCGCCGGCGCAACGGGTTACCCATGCGCTCAGCTTCGGTGCGGGCACGGGCCGCCGGTTCATCCCGGCCGGATGATGAGTCCGTTCCCGGGCTCGGCGAGCCTGAGGGCCTGCCAGTTCTCTGGAGGACCGTATGCCCGGCACCGGCCCGATCCGCGTCCGCCTCACCCGGG
Organism: Actinoplanes sp. GCM10030250; assembly: GCF_042666575.1. Classification (NCBI taxonomy): domain Bacteria; kingdom Bacillati; phylum Actinomycetota; class Actinomycetes; order Micromonosporales; family Micromonosporaceae; genus Actinoplanes; species Actinoplanes sp. GCM10030250. The sequence goes on from NZ_JBHTDO010000004.1 coordinate 78,995, forward strand.
AGACCGAGGAGGAGACCGCGGCAGCAATCTACGGACTCATCGTCGGCGCGGCGGTGGTGGTGGCCTCGCACGCGAAGACCGTGGCAGCGGTGATCGCCACGGTGCTGGTCACGCTCACCGTGTACTGGGCGGCGGAACGGTACGCCCGGATCGTCGCGGAGCGTGTCCATTCCGGGCGGCGGCCGGCGTGGCACACCGTACGGCACCATCTGACCAGCGGCTGGGAGCTCGTCACCGCGACGTTCCTGCCGTTGCTGGTCATGGTGGTGTTCCGGGTGACCGGCCTGGCGGTGCTCGGCGCCGAGATCGCGTCGCTGATCTGTACGACTCTGCTGCTCTGCGGGGCCGGCTGGCAGATGGGCTCGCGCGGGCGGCTCACCCGGACGGAGCGGCTGATCTCGACCCTGGTCGCGGGTGGATTCGGCGCGGCGCTCGTCGTCCTCAAAACCCTGCTGCACTGAACGTAACTATTCGGGCGGTGTGCCACCCGCCGCTGCCGAGCTGCCGCTCCCGCACCACGACACCACCGCTCCGCTCCACGGTGATCAGGCTCCACGAGCGCGGCGTCCCGCGCACCCGCCGGCTGGTGGCCGTTCCCGCGACGACGAAGACCGGCCGGGACCGCACGCCGGTCCGCACGTCCGGGACGTGGGTGTGCCCCGCGAGCACCAGGTCGACCCGGGCGGCACGGACCGCGCCGAGCAGCCGACGCCGGCCCAGCAGCGGCGACGCGAGCGGCGGATGGTGCAGCGCCAGCAGCCGGACGTCGTCCGGCGGCGCCTCGCCGAGCACCCGGACGACCATGGCCGCCTGCCGCGGCGTGACCCGGCCGTCCTTCCAGCGCCACCGGGGCATCGACTGCAGGCCCAGGGCGGTCAGACCGGGGATCCGGCGGACCGGGTCCAGGTCGGCGTCGATCCATCTTTGATGGCGACCGTACGGGTCGAACAGGCGCCGCGCGCTCAACAGCGGCACGTCGTGGTTGCCGGTGACCGCGAGCAGTGGATCCGGCAGCCGGTCGAGCAGCTCCCGTACCTGCCGGAACTCACGGGTCCGGGCCCGCATCGTGTGGTCGCCGGTGACGACGGTCAGCACCGGCCTCGCCGCTGTCACGTCCGCGGCGAGGCTGTCCACGGCCTCCGGTGAGTGCGCACCGAGATGCAGGTCCGAAACGTGCGCGATGATCACCGCGGTGGGTACGACATGGTCGGGCTCCCCGTGGATCAGACGGCGTCGCGCTCGATGGGACAGGTCATGCAGCGGGGACCGCCACGGCCCCGGCCCAGCTCGCCACCGGCGATGGTGATCACCTCGATGCCCTGCCGGCGCAGGAACGTGTTGGTGGTGACGTTGCGCTCGTAGCCGACGATCACGCCCGGCTCGACCGCGAGGAAGTTGTTCCCGTCGTCCCACTGCTCGCGCTGGGCGGCCCGGACGTCCTCGTTGGTCTCCAGCAGCTGAATCTTCTCGACCCCGATGGTCTCGGCGATCGTCGCGAACAGGTCCTCGTTGCGGATCACGCGCAGACCGTCCGGGTCGTCCTCGGGCAGTACGGTCCACGACCGCAGCGACTCCTGAAGGTACGGGTACAGCACGAAGGTGTCCCGATCGATCATCGTCATCACGGTGTCGAGGTGCATCATGGCGCGCGAGTGCGGCAGCTCGATCGCGATCACCTTGGTCGCGGCGCCCGCCCCGAACAGGGCGCGTGCCAGGTTCTCCACGCCCATCGCGGTGGACCGCTCGCCCAGCCCGATCATCACCGCGCCGCCGCCGAGCACGTGGATGTCCCCGCCCTCCAGGGTCGCCGGCTGGTGCGGCAGATCGTCACCGCCGTACCAGACGGTGAAGTCGGCGAGGGTGAACATCGGGTGGAACCGGTAGATCGCCGCGCTGTGCACCGACTCCCGGAGCCGCGCCGCCATCGCCATCGGGTTGATGCTGACCCCGCCGTAGATCCACGCCGAGTTGTCCCGCTGGAACAGGTGGTTGGGCAGCGGGGCGAGCACGAAATCGTCGGCGTTCAGCAGTTCCCAGCGCAGGCTGTTGACGGTGAAGCCGGCGAGCTCGTTCTTGAGCACGCCGCCGATCAGGTAGTCGGCGAGCTTCTCGCTCTCGGCCTGCTCGGCGAGCCGGCGCAGCGGGCCGACGAGGGTGGGCCCGACGGTGTCGTCGGTGACGATGCGGTCCAGGATCCACGACCGGGCGTGGGGGATGTCCAGCACGTCGGAGAGCAGCCGGGCGAAGTAGTGCACCCTGATCCCCCGCTCGCGCAGGACCTCGGCGAACGCGTCGTGCTCCTCGCGGGCCCGGCGTGCCCAGAGGATCTCGTCGAAGAGCAGGGCCTTGACGTTGTCCGGGGTGAGGCGGCTCAATTCGATGCCCGGCCGGTGCAGGATGACCTGGCGGAGCCGGCCGGTCTCGGAATCGACGTGAAAACCCATCACGGCACCGCGGGCTCGAAGTGGCCGAGCTCGTCATCGCCCTTCTGTATGACCCCGTAACTGGACTCCGGTACCGGCTGCCAGGCGCCCTCCAGCTCGCCGAGGGGCTCGGAGACGATCAGCCGAGTCTCGTCGGAGAGCCTGAGCAGGGACTTGTTCTCCGGGTACAGCTTGTGCAGCGCGGATATCTCGGTGCTGTAGTAGAGCGAACGGCTGTGCCCCTCGCTGGAGTAGCGGACGCACCAGGTCCGGTCGCCGTCGGTGGTGGCGATGGTCATCTGCAGCGGATTCGGCACGCCGTAGGCACGGCCGACGGACTCGACGAGCCCGGCCATCCGCTCGATCGCGGCCACCGGCCGGTCCCGCAGCCCGAAGGTCAGTGCCAGGTAGAACATCACCTCGGAGTCGGTGGAGCCGTTCAGGTACGGGTACAGCTCCGGGTCGACGGCGAGGATCAGGTCCCGCTTGAGGCGCGCGAAGTCGCGGATCGAGCCGTTGTGCAGCCAGAGCCAGTTCTGATAGCGGAACGGGTGACAGTTGGACTGCTGCACCGGTGTGCCGGTGCTGGCCCGGATGTGTGCCAGGAACAGCGGCGACAGCGTGCAGCGGGCCAGTTCCCGCAGGTTGCCGTCGCTCCAGGCGGGTCCGACGCCGCGGAACAGCGCGGGCTCGCCGGGTCCTTCGACGGGATACCAGCCGACACCGAACCCGTCGCCGTTGGTCGTCTCCACGCCGAGACGGGAGTGCAGGCTCTGGTCGATCAGCGAGTAACGGGGCTTGTAGAGCAGCTCTTCGAGCCGGATGGGCGTACCCGAATAGGCCAGCCAGCGGCACATGGCGGATCCCTTCCCAGGACTGACGATGGACGCCATCGTGTCCCGCCAGGCTTGCGACCTGGCTCACCCCGGAAGGATGAGGTCTCGCCGCACCGACCGGCACCCGGCCTGCTCCAGCCAGCCGCAGAGGACGTGGTGCACCGCGTCGGCGCCGACCAGCACCTCCGGGGCCGGCCATTCGCGCGGATGGATCAGCACCGGCCGGTTCTGCCAGCCGCCCATGCCGCCGTGGCCGCCGATCAGGTCCTCGAACGCCGCGATCTCCTGCGCCACCGGATCCCAGAGGCTGTTCACCACCAGATCGCCGGTGTTCGCCAGAAGGTCGTGCCGGCGCAGGTCCTCGGCCGCCCGCGGACCGAAACCGATCAGCGGGTCGAGGCCCTCCACGTGGTCGTCGTCGAGCCGCCGGCGTCCGGCACGGCCCAGCACCACCGGGCCCTGCGTGCGCGACCGGACCATCACCCAGCCGATACCCGGATGGCTGCTCAGGCCGGTGAGCAGTGCCGGGTGCCGCTCCTCGAGCTCTTCGAGGGTCACCCGGCCGGGCACGCGGGCCAGGTAGATCAGCGCGAGGTTGCCGGAGGCCGCGATCACGATCTCCGGCCGGTCCGGTGCGGCGGGTTCCGCTTCCGCCGGGTCCTTCTTTCCTTCTTTGGTACGGGTGAGCCCCGCTTTCAGCACGCCGGCCCGCCCGGCCTGCTCGTTCTCCCGGGTGGCGACCACACCGCCGGCCGCGGTGAGCCGTCCCACCAGGTCCTCCAGGCGCAACCCGTAGCGCTGCTCGAACGTGTCGCCCTGGCTCTGGCCGTGGTCGGAGAGCACCACGAACCGGTACGGCCGGGGCGCTGCCGCGGCCACCTCCTCCAGGGTGGCCAGCACCGCATCGATCCCCTCCAGCGCGGCGAGCGACTCCGGCCGGGCCGGGCCGGCGTGGTGGGCGATCTCGTCGTAGTCCACGAAGTCGCAGAAGACCGAGGGCGCGCCGCGCATCATCTGCTCGGCGATCACGGCCAGGTTCAGATGCCGGAGCAGCACGTTGGTGATCGCGCGCAGCAGCACGTAGGCCCAGTTCCGGTGCATCCTCGGCCGGACCCGGCGGATCCGCTGGCGGCGGGCCTGGTGCAACTCCTTGAAGATCTCCCCGGTGGTCAGCACCAGCGAGCGGGTGAGGCCGAACGGGTCCAGCAGGTAGGCGCTCAGGTACCGGGCCGGGCCGTTGCGCCGTACCGGGATCGTGCTCATGGTCAGCAGGGAGGTCGCGGCGTCGCCGGAGAAGACGTTGCTGACGCTCACCCCGCCGTCGGCGAGCAGCCCGTGCCCGTCCGAGCAGCGGGACTCGACCAGGGCGCTGTCCTGCGGGTGGTTGGTGACGACGAGGCGGCCGGCCGTCTTCTCGTACCAGCGGAAGGCCGGAACCTGCTCGCTCGCGCCGTGCAGCAGCCCCGCCTGGCTGGCCGGCGTCGTCGCCGGCAGCTGCGCGTGCCACTCGGTGAGCGTGTGGCTGCCGTCGCGCAGCCAGCGGCCCAGGGTGGGCAGGTTGCCGGCCTCGATCGCCCAGCGCGCCAGCGGCGCCGACAGCCCGTCGATCTGGATCATGATGACACCGGGCACGTCACTCGGCGGAACGCTGCGCCGGAAGTGCCGGTTGACCCTCAACAGGTGGTGGGTGACCGCGCCGGGCTGCCCGGCGGTGACCAGCCAGAGCCCCGCGCTGATCAGGATGGCGCCCAGCCAGGACGCCACGAACGCGGCCCGGAACCCGTCCACGTGGATGCCCGGGGTGAGCCGCAGCGCGGCGTAGACGAGCAGGGACTGTACGACCAGCCACCCGAGCACCACACCCGGCCAGCCGATCGCCGACAGGACGATGACCAGCAGCGGCCGCAGGATCGCGCCGAGCACGCCGATCACGACGGCGGCGGCCAGGACCGCCCACCAGTCGTCCGCGGTGATGCCGGGGACCAGCCAGACGGTGAGGTACACCGCGGCGCTGCCGAGCACCACCGTGATCAGGGTGGACAGCACCGGCCGTGGGCGCGGATCGGAGTTCGGCATTCCGTCAGTGTCGGCACGGGCGGGCTCGCGTACGCCATCCGCGCCGGATGATGCTCGCCCGGCACCCGGCCACCGACCATGGCGGGGTGACCGAGCCGGACCGGACCTTCAGCCCCGGCAGCATCCTGGCCGCCGTGCCACGGCGGCTGCGCCCGCGTGCCGCGCTGATCCTCGGTAACCGTGCCGGGAAGACACTGCTGAAGGCGGCGAGCGAGCTGGTCCGGGTGCAGGTCTTCGACCGCTCGATGACGCTCGCGGCACAGGCCTTCACCTCGATCTTCCCCCTGCTGATCATGTTCGGGGCGTTGCTCGGCAGCCGGGCACGCGATCGGCTGGACGAGCTGGTCCGGCTGCCGGACAGCAGCGCCCGGCTGCTCGACGAGGCGCTGGGCGGCAGCCGCAACGGAGCGTTCGGCCTGGTCGGCGGCCTGATCGTGGTGGTCTCCGCGACCGGGCTGGCCCGGGCCCTGAACCGCTCCTACCGGGCGATCTGGTTGGAGCGGGGACGGCGGCCCGGCCCGGCCGCGACCGCGTGGCAGGTCGGTACCGTCCTGATGCTCGTGCTGTTCCTGGTCTCCGCGCGGATCCTGGGCTGGCTGACCGGCATGCTACCGGCGCCCCGGGTCGCCGGTGTGGCGCTGGCCCTGGTGGCCGACTTCGCGCTCGCCTTCCTGCTGCCCCGGATCCTGCTCGGTCCCGGCCTGCCCCGGCGCCGGCTGCTGTTCGCCGGCGCCCTCTTCGGGCTGGCCATGGTCGGTGTCCGGGCCGCCGCGAGCGTCTACCTGCCGATCGCCCTGCAGTCCAGCGCCGAGCGGTACGGGACGATCGGGCTGGCGTTCACGTTCATCAGCTGGCTGTACGTGCTCTCGTTCTGCCTGCTGATCACCGCGGTGGCCGCCGGGCTGGCCTCCGATCTGTGGCCTGGCCGAAGGGCTTCCGACGATCAGAGCAGCCCCAGCTGACGTGCCATCACCACCGCTTCGCGCCGCCGCCCGGCACCCAGCTTCCGGTAGATCGACCGCATGTGCGCCTTGACCGTGTTCACCGAGATGCCGAGGTTCTGCGCGATCTCCGCCGCGGTGAGGACCGACGGCAGGTACTGCAGGACCTCGAGTTCCCGGTCGCTGAGCGGCCCCGCCGTGTGCGCCGCACCGATCACCGGCAGCTCACCGGTGATCTCGGCCAGCACACGGTCGCTGATCGGCCCGCCGCGCACCTCGGTCAGCCACTGGCGCCGCTCAGCCAGGGCCAGGACCCGCTTGGCGTCGAAGATCCGGAACGGGCGGCGGATCAGGTCGGACTCCGCGTCGGCGAGGGCCCGGGTCAGCGCCTCGCCGGCCCGGGCGCCCCGGCCCTGCGCGTCGGCGGCGAGCGCGGTCAGGATCCAGCCGGAGACCGCGGCGATCCGGTCCGGGCTCTCCCGCACCCGGGCCAGGAGACGTTCGGCCGCCGGTTCGTGCCCGGTGGCCAGATAGGCGCGGGCCAGGCACACCTGCTCGACGGGTAGCAGTGCGGGAACGGGCGGGCGCCGGGCGTACCGGGCCACGACGGCGGCCGGCTGGCCGAGGGCCAGGTCCGCCTCGGCCTCGGTGAGCCCGAGCAGCCGGTCCAGCATCGGTGCCCGGAGCTGCGGACCGGCCTCCTCGCGGCCGCGTTGCAGTGCGGCGCGGGCGGCGAGCGGCTCACCGCGGTCCAGCAGCAGGCGTGCCCGGACCAGCAGGGCCACCCCGGCGAGGGCCGCCTCCGGGTTCGCCCCGAGGGCGTGCAGCCCTCGCCGCAGCGCGTCCTCGGCCTCCGCGTCCCGGGCACGCTCGGTTTCGAGCAGCGCCTCGGTCAGATACGCCGCCGCGGCCGCCGGCCGGTCGCGGGCGTCGATCCGGCGGGCCACGTCCACGGCGGCGGTCACGTGCTCCTGCGCCCCGTTCGGCGAGCCCTGCAGGAGGATGAGCAGGGCGAGGTGGGCCAGCGCACTGGTCTCGACCAGCGGCGCCCCGGCGGCACGGGCGCCGGACGAGGCCGCCCAGAGATAGCGTTCCGCGTGGTCCAGCCGGCCGGTCCAGAGCAGCGCGGCGCCCCGGTTGTTGAGCGTCATCGCCCGATAGGGCAACCGGGCCGGCACCTGGTCCCAGCGCAGCGCGGCGAGCTGTTCCAGCACGTCGGCGCCGAGCGCGTCGAGCCGCGGCATGTCGCCGAGCCGGCGGACGACGGCGCTGTTCTCCAGCACTGCCAGGGCCAGATCGATGACCGCCCGGTAGCCGGTACCGCGGCCGGCGAGCAGCGCCCTGGCCCGGGCGAGCCGCTGCGGCAGGACAGCGAGATCGCCCTGGGCATAGGCCATCAGCGCGGCGCAGAACGCGAGCTCGGCGGTCTCGGCAAGCCGCTCGATCGGGATCCGCCGCAGCACCTCGATCACTTCCTCACGGTCCGCCGAAGCGAACAGCTGGAGTCCGCGGTCGACGACCAGCCGGGACACGAAGTCCCAGTCGCCGGCGGCCGCGGCGTGGGTCAGGGCGGTCAGGCCGTTGCCCTTGCCCGCGAACCACTGCGCGGCGAGCAGGTGCAGCTGCGGCGCCGACTCCGGGTCGGTCAGCAGGAGCTGGTGGCGCAGCGTGGCCCGGAACATCTGGCGGTAACGGAACCAGCGGCCCTGACCGATCCGTTCCACGAACACGTTCGCCCGTTCCAGCTCCTCCAGGGTCCGGTGGCCGTACTTCTGCCCGGTGAGCGCGTCGGCCAGCTCACCGCAGATCCGGTCCGGCAGGCTGGTCCGCAGCAGGAAGTCCCGCAGGTGTGGCGGCTGCCCGGCGATGACCTCTCGCTCCAGGTAGTCCTCGACCGCGTCGGTGGCGGCCAGGCGCAATCCGGCGCCCCAGCCCTCGGCGCGCCGTACCAGCGTCGCGAGTTCCCCGGCCGGTGGACGGCGCCCCTGCAGCGCCAGGAGCTTGCCGGCCTCCTCGACGCCGAACGCCAGGTCCCGCGAGCGGATCTCGGTCAGGTGACCCGCCGCCCGGAGGCGGTGCAGCGGAAGCGCCGGCTCGGTACGCGAGACCAGCACGAACCGCAGCCGCTCGGGCAGGACGTGGAGCAGTCCGGCGAGCGCGCCCAGCACCCGGTGATCGGTCACCCGGTCCAGGTCGTCGAGAACGACCACGGTCACCGCGGGCAGCTCGGCGAGGGCGGCGGCGAAACGGCGCCGGACCTGGATCTCGTCCGCCAGCGACGACCGGCCCGGTTCGGGCAGGGAGTCGTCGAGCGGCGCGGCTCCGGCCGTCCGCAGCGCCAGGATCATGTCCGACCAGAACACCAGCGGGTCGTCGTGCTGTGCGGTCAGGTTCAGCCAGGCGATCGGGCCGGAGTGCGACCGGGCGCCCGCCCAGGAGGAGACCAGGGCGGTCTTGCCCCAGCCCGGGCCGGCGCAGAGCACCGTCACCGCCCGGCGGACCCCGGCGTCGAGCTTCTCGGCGAGGCCCGGCCGCCAGAGCACCCCATCGGGTACGAGCGGCCGGGTCACCCGGACGGCTTGTGCTATCGGCACGGACGGTCGGTCGGTCTTCACTTCCCGCATGCGGCATTACCCCCCACGGCGCCATGCGGCGATCCTGCCCGGTCGCGAAACGGGGAGAATCCGTCGTGGCACCCTTCTGTGAAGCCGTCCGGCCCGCGCTCCCGCGGTCAGGTGCACTACAACACGAAGCGTTACCACCGAGAGTTTCTGTTCCGTGCGGAAACTATCGACGGACGCTGGATGATTACCGAGAGTGCATCATCGGTCGATGCTTTCACCGCCACCGAAGCACAGTCGGTAGGCGGGCGGCAACCCCGCGTATTGGCGGGAAGCCAAGAAGTGATGGTCAACCTGCAACTTGCACGATGGGGCTTTGCGCCCGATTCAAAGACTGATGCGAGACAGGTCAAGTCGCCGTGCCCGGCTGCTTCATCCGGCTCGAACGAGGCGCATCGCCCCTACCCAGAGTCTTCTGAACGCAGTGACGAGACGGCCGGGACGCCCGGTCCCGGCCGTAGCGCCGGCCTCAGATCAGGTCGAGCGATCGCGCCCGGCGTACCGCCTCGTTGCGCCGGGACGCGGAGAGCTTGCGCAGGATGCTTCGCACGTGGGTCTTCACGGTGTTGACCGAGACGTAGAGCGTGGCGGCGATCTCCTCGGTCGGCTGCATCGCCGCCATTCCTTTGAGGACGTCGAGTTCCCGCTTGCTGAGAGACTCGACCACCACCGGCTCGCCCACCACCGGCACACCGGGGGCGGCCGGCTCACCGGGCCCCGCACCGAGGGATCCGTACTGCAGGGCCAGCCGGTCGTCGTCACGCAGCAGGCGCCGCAGTTGACCCCAGACCTGGTGAACCGGCCGCTTGTACCCCTCCACAGCGGCCACCCGCAACGCCCGGCGCAGCGCCTCGCGGGCTCCCGTCGTGTCACCGGCGGTCGCCGCCAGCATCGCCAGCAGCAGCCACGCGTCCAGAGCGACCGGCACCGGCGCCCCCGCCGCGTCCGCCACGGTACGGGCCACCTCGTGTGCCTTCGCCGCGTCACCACGGGCCAGCGACAGCGCGGCTCGCACCACCGCGGCGTCCGGCGGGCACGGTTCCGGGTAGCCGTCCAGCAGCTCCGCGGCATCATCCAGGCGCCCGGCCGCGATCAGCATCCGCGCCCGGCCGAGAGTCGCCTCACGGGCCAGCCACATCGGCGCGGCCGGCCACACGGCGGACTCGCCCGCCGACCGCAGGACGTTCATGGCGCCCCGCAACTCGCCGCGGGTTTGCAACCGCCGCGAGCGCACCACGGCGTAGGCCACGGCCGAGAGTCCGTCGGCGCCCTCCCCGCAGAGTGGTTGTGCCGCACGCAGGTGCCGGTCCGCCGCCTCGATGTCGTACCGCTCCAGGGCCACCCAGGCGAGCACCACCTCCGCGGCGCCCGGCTTGGCGTCCCGGCCGAACCCGTACTCGGCGGCCAGCTCGAGCGCCTGCCGCGCGGCCGTCTCCGCCCGACCCAGCCGCCCCCGGTACGCCTCCACCAGCGCCAGCCGGCGCAGGCAGTCGATGCGCAGCACCTCGCACCCCGGCAGCACATCGGCGGCGGCGTCGGCGAGCACGTCAGCTGCCGCGTCCACCGCGCCGGAGTTGCTGAGCGCCATACCCTCCGCGGCACGCAGGAGCGCCCTCAGCTCGGGGTGGCGGGCCAGCTTGTCGCTCGGCGCGATGGACAGGAACGCGTCGGCCACCGCCACCAGCTCGCTCACCCGCTCGGGTTCCGGGCCGTCGGCGAGAAGCAGGACCTGGACCAGGAAACCGGCCAGAGTCAAGCCGTCGCCGCAGGTACTGCCGCGGACGCTGAGCAGCTTTCCGGCGTGCGCGAGACGTTCTCCGGCCTGTTCCCGCCGCCCGTCGCCGTACGCCAGAGCCGCCTGGATCATGACCGCCTCCGGCAGTTCCAGATGCTCCGGCATCCGGGTGAAGAGCGCACCGAGCCGTCCGGCGCTGCCCTCGACGATCAGCCGGCCGACCGCGTAGTCCTCGACCACCATTCCCGCGGCGGCACTCCAGTCGCCGGCCTGGACCGCGTGCCCCACCGCCTCCAGCAGCCGGCCGTGCTCGGCGAGCCAGGTGGCCGCGCGGCCGTGCAGCGCCGCCATCTCCTCCGGCTCCGCCCAGGCCAGCTGCGCCCGGAGCAGCTCCGCGAAGAGCCGGTGGTACCGGTACAGATTCTCGCCGAGCGGCTGGATGAAAGCGTTCTCCCGGGTCAGCGTCGTCAGCAGCCGGTACGCGTCCGGCCGCGCCGTGACCACCGCTGCCAGCTCCGGGCTGAACGTGTCCAGCACGCTCGTCTCGAGCAGGAAGCGCCGCACCTCGGGCGGTTGCAGCCGCAGCACCTCACCGATGAAGTACTCGGCGATCGTCGACTCGTCACCGGAGATCGTGCCGACCAGCCGCTTGGCGTCCGTACTCCCCTGCAGTGCGCAGGCGCAGAGCCGGATCCCGGCCGCCCAGCCCTCGGTGTGCTCCAGCAGCGTCGCCAGTTCCGCCTCGCCGAGCCGGACCCCGTGCAGCTCCATCAGCAGGGTCGCCTCCGCGGGCGTGAACGCCAGGTCGGCGGTGCGCAGCTCGCGGAACTCGCCGGCCAGCCGGTAACGGTAGAGCGGGAGCGGTGGGTCCCAGCGCCCGGTGAGTACCAGCCGCAGGCGGCTCACGTGGCTCAGCAGGAACTCCAGTCCGTTCGCCCACTCCCGCCCGGGAAGCTGGGAAGCGCCGTCCAGCACCAGGACGACCGGGCGGGATTGCTCCTCGATGGCCGCCGCGAGGCGGCCGAGAATGGCACGGGTCACCGTGCCGCCGAGCACTGGAGGGACAGCTACGCCGGCCCGGCGCAGCCCCTCCATGACATAGGTCCAGAACGTCGTCGGCTGTTCGTCACCATGCTCCAGCGTGATCCAGGCGACCGGCCAGTCCACCGCGCCGCTGTTCACCCAGGAGGCCAGCAGCTGCGTCTTGCCGCTGCCGGCCAGCCCGGTGACCACGGTGACCGGGCCCTGTACGGCCTCGGTCACCCGGTCCATCAGCGCGGGGCGGGCCACCATGAACGGCGGTGCCGCCGGAACCGCGAACTTGGAGTTGAGCAACGAACTGTCCGGGTCGTAGCCGGATTCCCCAGGCGATTCCGTGATCAGTTCGATTGACACGTTTGTCTACCTCCGAGAGCCCCGACCCCGTGTGATCTCTCGTTCAGACTCGTCTCGGCGACTCATCCGCGCATCGTCCGGATCGGATAATCGTGACCCCCGGTGAACTAGTCATCACTCCACGGCGAGGATGTGTGCTCCCCACGGCGGCAGGTCGACGTAGAGACCGTTTCTGCTCAGGTCGTCCCCGTCCCGTTCGAAGATCCGGCCGTCGAGCAGATCGGTCAGCCGCCACGCCCGGTGTGCCAGCGCCGGCCACGGCAGGGCGATCATGCCCTGGGCGGCCCGCCCGCTGAAGTTGATCGCGACCACGTGCTTCGGTATGTCGCCGTCGTACCAGGCCCAGGCCAGCACGTCCTGGTGGCTGGGGTTGTCCGGCCAGCCGTGACAGTCGAGCAAACGCCAGTCTCCCCGGCGCAGCGACGCGGTCACCTCCAGCAGCCGGTGATAGTGATCGCGCAGGTTGAGGTCGGGACGCTCGTCCGGATAGCGCCCCAGGAAGACCGGCAGGTGCGTACGCCGCCCCTCGAACTGCCCGTCGTGCCACAGCGCCGCGCCGGGCAGGGTGGCGATCGCTGTCGCCGCGGCCCGGCCACGATCATCCGGCAGGATGGAGGCGGCCCGCGGCTCGTCGTGGTTCTCCAGGAAGCGCAGCAGCCGGTCCTGGTAATCGCGGCCGGCGCCGAGGTGCCCGCGGACGGCACCCGCGTCCTCGTGCGCCAGGCGGTCGTAGAGGCGCTTGTCGTAACAGAAGTCGAAACCCTGCTGTTGCAGCGTCCACTCCATGTCCCAGTACGCCTCGGCGATCAGCACCAGGCCGGGACGGGCCGCGCGGAGCCGCTCGAACACCCACGGCCAGAACTCCTCGGCCGGCGCCGGGCCGGCCCACCGTCCCCAGGTACGCCCGAAGACCTCGTTGGTCATCAGCATCGCCATGTCGACGCGGATCCCGTCGCACTGCTCACCGATCTCGGTGAGCGCGGCCACCGCCGCCTCCCGCAGCCCGGGGCTGTACGCGTTGAGCTGAGCGACGTCCGGCCAGGGCGGGAAGTAGGGATCCCGGCCGTGCGCGATCACCCGCCCCTCGGCGGTGAACCAGCCGGCCGGGTTCTCGTCCCGGTCCTGCGCCGTGCCCTCGATGAACCAGTCCGGGTGCCCGGTGACCGCCGGATGGTCGGGCGCGACGTGGTTCGGCACGTAGTCGAGCAACAGCCGGAGCCCGCGGTTGTTCAGCTCGACCCGCGCCTTGGCCAGCCCGCCCGGACCGCCGAGCCGGTCGTCGACCTGGTAGCGGCGAACGCAGTAGGGCGAGCCGACGACGTCCTCCGGTGTCAGGTCGGGCAGAGCGGACCGGAACGCGCGCTGCAGCGACTCGTTGCCCTGGGCGATCTCGAGCCCGGCCGGGCTGCGCTCCCAGACACCCATCAGCCAGACCGCGTCCAGGCCGGAGGCTGCCACCTCGTCCCAGATCTCGCCTGGCACGTCGCCGAGGGTGGTCCGGCGTCCCAGGCGCCGGCTCACCCCGGCCAGCCACGGCCACGTGCCGATTTCGTAGATCGCCGGTGCGGACGGCCAACTCACAGCTGATCCTCCTGTCCTGGCATCCTGTGAAAGACCCCGGCCATGCCGTGATCCAGCAGATCGCGCCCGGTCAGCCCGGCGAAGAGGCTGGGGAAGACCGCCACGAGCCCGGTCCAGCCGGTCTGGTGCGCGGCGCCGAGACCCGCCCCGTTGTCACCGTGGAAATACTCGGAGAACGTGATCAGGTCACGCCAGTGCTCGGTCGAGAACGTCTGCTGGCCACCGTAACAGGGGCGATGGCCGTCCGCGTCCGGCAGGAAGATCCTGGTCAGGCGCCCGGAGATCTCGTTCGCCACCTCCAGCAGCGACATCTTGACCCCCGAGCCGGTCGGGCACTCGACGGTGAAGTCGTCGCCGTAGCCGACGTAGAGGTTGAGCAGCGAGCGGATGATCAGCGCGTTGACCGGGAACCAGACCGGCCCGCGCCAGTTCGAGTTACCACCGAACATGCCACTGTCCGACTCGGCGGGCTGGTACGCCACCCGGTACGTCTGCTCACCCACCCGGAACTCGAACGGGTGCTCGGCGTGGAAGCGTGACAGCGACCGGATGCCGTACGGGCTGAGGAACTCCTCGGGATCCAGCAGCCGGGCCAGGATCCGCCGCAGCCGGTGCTCGTCGAAGAGCGCCAGCAGGTGCTCACCGTGCCCGCCCAGCGCCCGGCCCCGGGTCAGCACCGAGCTGACACTGGGGTGCCGGGACACGAAGTCCTGCGCGCTCTCGATGAGCTGCGGGAACCGTGCGGTCACCGCGGGTTCGTAGACGGTCGCGGCGGCCAGCGGCAGCAGGCCCACCATCGAGCGCACCCGCAACCGGCTCGTGCCGCCGTCCGGAGTCCGCAGCAGGTCGTAGAAGAAGCCGTCGTCGTCGTCCCACATGGCCGCGCTGCCGGTCGCCCGGTTCACCGCCACCGCGATCCAGGCGAAGTGCTCGAAGTACGCCTGCGCCTGCTCCAGGTAGACCGGATCCCGCACCGACAGCTCGAGCGCGATCTGCAGCATGCTCTGGCAGTACAGCGCCATCCACGCGGTGCCGTCCGCCTGGTCCAGCGAGCCACCGGTCGGCAGCGGTGCGCTGCGGTCGAACACGCCGATGTTGTCCAGCCCGAGGAAGCCGCCCTGGAAGACGTTGTTGCCGTCGGCGTCCTTGCGGTTCACCCACCAGGTGAAATTCCTGGCCAGCTTGTGGAAGACACTCTCCAGCCAGGCGTGGTCACCGTGGCCGTTGCGCGCCTTGTCCAGCTCGTAGACCAGATGCGTGGCCCACGCGTGCACCGGCGGGTTCACGTCGTCGAAGTTCCACTCGTACGCCGGAATCTGCCCGTTGGGGTGCAGATAGCGACGGCTCAGCAGCAGGTCGATCTGCTGCTTGGCGAAGTGCTGGTCGACGAGGGCCAGCGCGACCGCGTGGAAGCCGAGATCCCAGGCGGCGAACCACGGGTACTCCCACTTGTCCGGCATCGAGATCACGTCGTGGCAGATCATGTGGTACCACTCGCCGTTGCGGATGTCCCGGGACTCGAGCGGGTCCCGGCCGTGCTCGGTGAGCCAGCGTTCCACGTCGTAGCCGAAGTACTGCTTGCTCCAGAGCATCCCGGCGAGGGCCTGGCGGACCACCTGCCGCTCCTGCTCGCCCAGGCGGTCGGCGAGCAGCCGGTCGTAGAACTCGCCGGACTCGGCGCGGCGCAGGTCCACCAGCTCGTCGAAACCGTCGGCCAGCGGGGAAGGGCCGAAGTGCGCGCGGACGACAGCGGATCCACCGGCCGGCACCTCGAGGACGACGTCGGCCGCGGCCTTGGTGCCGACCCCGGCCGGGTTCACCGCGTCCTTCTCGCCGTGCACCACGTAACGGTCGAAGGCGTCCTTCACGTAGCCCCCGGCACCGCGCGTCTCGTTCTCGGTGAACAGCAGCGGGTGGCCGCCGGCGCAGGACCAGAAGCGGGTGCCGGTCCGCGGGTGCGACACCTCGACCGCCTCGCCCGCCGCGCGCAGCTCGGGGCGGGGCTCCGAGCCGCCCCAGGACCACGTGTTACGGAACCAGACCGTCGGAAGCACGTGCAGGGTGGCCGCGTCCGGCCCCCGGTTGTGCACGGTGATCCGGGTCAGGATCTCCTCCGGGCCGGCCTTCGCGTACTCGACGACCACGTCGAAATAGCGGTCCTCGTCGAAGACGCCGGTGTCCAGCAGCTCGTACTCGAAGTCGCCGCGCCCGCGGTTCCGGTTGGTCGACACCAGATCCTCGTACGGGAACGCCCGCTGCGGATACTTGTAGACCATCCGCTGGTAGGAGTGGGTAGGCGTGGCGTCGACGTAGAACCAGTACTCCTTGGCGTCCTCGCCGTGGTTGCCCTCGGCGTTGGTCAGGCCGAAGAGGCGTTCCTTCAGGATCGGGTCGTTGCCGTTCCACAGGGCCACGGCGAGACAGACCGACTGTTCCTCGTCACAGAAACCGGCGATGCCGTCCTCGCCCCAGCGGTAGGCCCGGTACCTCGCCTGATCGTGGGTGAAGTGGTTCCAGGCGTCCGCGTCCTGGCTGTAGTCCTCGCGGACCGTACCCCACTGCCGTTCGCTGAGGTACGGTCCCCACCGCCGCCATGGCACGGTGCCGGTGTCCGCGTCGCGCAGGCGCCGTTGCTCGGCGCCGGGTTCGGAGATGGCCATGCCGCCAGGCTTCGCCGGCCTCGGCGGGGCAGCGTCGTCCAGCGGGGATGAATACCGCCCCGCTGATTTCAGACCGCGGAAATTCGGTACGCGGCGACCGCGTCCTCCACCGTCGGATAGAAGTGCGCCGGATCGATCGACCGGGTCAGCTTGTACCGATCGATCTTCTCGCGGACCGGGTCCTTCATCTCCGCGAAGACCAGCGTGATGCCCTTCTCGTCGAGCTCCTCGTCCAGGTCCTCCAGCATGTCCGCTGCGGTGGTGTCGACATCGGTGATCGGCTCGGCGGCGATGACGATCCACTTCGGCGGCGGCTCGGCGTGCGAGAGGTGCCGGATCTCCTCGCGGAACGTCCGTGCGTTCGCGAACACCAGCGGCGCGTCGAAGCGGAACAACACCAGGCCCGGGATCTGTTCCGCCTCCGGGTAGGAGCGCAGGTCGTGGTAGCCGTCCACGCCCTCGGCCCGGCCGAGCACCGCCCGGTACGGCCACCACACGCGGCGGAACACGTTGAGCACCGACAGGGCCACCGCCACCGCGATGCCGGGCAGCACACCGAGCAGCGCGACACCGAGGAACGCGGCGACCGCGAGCAGGAACTCGACACGCCGCTGCCGCCACAGCCGCCGCATCCCGGCGAGGTCCGCCAGCGACAGTGACGCCGCGATCACCACAGCGGCCAGCACCGGCTGCGGCAGGTTCTTCAGCAGGCCCGGTGCCAGCACCAGCATCAGAGTGATCGCGGCGGCACCCACCAGGCCGGTCAGCTGGGACTTGGCGCCGGACTGCACGGCCACCGCGGTCCGGGAGCCGCTGGTGCTCACCGGGAAGCCCTGGAAGAAGCCGGCCGCGAGGTTGGCGGCACCGATGCCGGCCATCTCCTGGTTGCCGCGGACCTCCTGACCGGTCCGCTCCGCGAAGGCCGACGCGGTGGAGATCGTGTCGGTCACCGACACCAGGGTGATCCCGAGCGCACCCGCGGCCAGCAGCCCCAGGTCCGACCACGAGATCACCGGGATGGTGAACGGCGGGAAACCCTGCGGCAGCGCCCCGACCACGTCGACACCCCGGCCGGTCAGCCCCAGGAACGACACGGCGAGAATCGCGCCCACCACCGCGATGAGGATGCCCGGGATCTTCGGCAGCCACCGCTGCAGCACCAGGATCACCAGCAGGCCGGACGTGCCGACCGCGAACGCCGCCGGAACGGTGTCACCGGCCGCCACACCGGCAACGAAGCCGGCGGCCTCACCGAGCAGGCCGTCGGCGTCCACCGAGAACCCGAACAGCTTCGGCAGCTGCCCGACCAGGATGGTCAGAGCGAGCCCGTTCACATATCCCAGCTGGGTGGGACGCGACAGCAGATCGGCGACGAAGCCGAGCTTGAACAGCGCGGCGGCGGTCATCATCACGCCGACCATCAGCGCCAGCACCGAGGCGAGCGCCACCGCCTTCGCCGGATCACCGCCGGAGACGACGAGCGGCAGGATCACCGCGGCGATCATCGGGCCGAGCGACGAGTCCGGGCCGAGGACCAGAACCCTTGAGGGACCGAAGATCGCGTACGCCACCAGGCACAGGATCGACGTGTAGAGCCCGGTGATCGCGGGCAGGCCGGCCAGCTCCGCGTACGCCATGCCCTGCGGCACCAGCAGCGTGGTCAGCACGATGCCGGCGATCACGTCCTTCGGCAGCCAGGCCGGCCGATAGGTGGCGGCGGCCCGGATTCCCGGTATCCAGTCGGTACCCGCCATTGCCCCTCCTCCACGAAGGACGCCGCCCGTCTGCACGAGCGGCGTCCCGGACGCGATGACGAAGACCCTACTTGGCGCCGCCGCCGTGCAGGGCGTCCTGCAGTTCCGCCTCGGTCTCCTTCGGCAGGGAGGACTTGAGGACCGTGCCACCGAACTTGCTCAGCGCCTCGACGGCCTTGTCCGGGGTGACCGACTCGACGATCATGAACAGCGCCGACGTGCCCGGCTGGAGCTCGTCCCGGATCCGCTCCTGGAACTCCTTGTTGATGGCGCCCTTGGTGAGCTTGCCGGTCAGCGCGCCCAGTCCGGCGCCGATCGCCATGCCCAGCACCGGGATGAAGAACAGCATCCCGAACAGCAGGCCCCAGAACATGCCCCAGGTGGTGCCGCCGGCCACCGGATGGTGGTTCGTCGTGACGTGGTACTTGCCCTCACGGTCCCGAATGATCGTCGCGATGGCGTCCGGCTGGATGATGAGATCCTTCGCCAGCCGGTCTGCTTCCAGCGACGCCGCCGTCGCCGTGGTCTCGTCGGGGTACCCGATGGCGACCAGAATGGCCATGACCTGCTCCTTCCAAAACCTGCTCGTCGTCTGCCGTGCTCTTCTCAGCACAGCCGCCGCGGCGCGGCACGGCGGCGCCCGATCAGCGCCCGATCAGTGAGCCACGGCGGGCCGTCCGCACTCTTCATTCCGTACGGATGAACTCCGGCCCGTTCACACCGTGCGACCGTCGAGCGACACAGGCGGCGACGGCGAA
This sequence comes from Actinoplanes sp. GCM10030250, assembly GCF_042666575.1. Classification (NCBI taxonomy): domain Bacteria; kingdom Bacillati; phylum Actinomycetota; class Actinomycetes; order Micromonosporales; family Micromonosporaceae; genus Actinoplanes; species Actinoplanes sp. GCM10030250. Next base: position 97,775 of record NZ_JBHTDO010000004.1, read on the forward strand.
GGAGCCAGGTCATGTATGAGCGCTACGAGTTTCGTGTCCGCGGCTTTCTGGGACCACTGCTGCGGATGGCGCTCAAGGATCTGCGCTGCCGGACGCTGCCTTACCAGAGCGTCATCCGCGGCCGGCTCTCCGACGCCGACCTGGAGCGCCTGCTCACCCGCCTGGACGACTCCGGCGTGCAGGTGGTCTGCCTGAGCCGTGTCGGCAACGGTTCATTCGCTGCGGATGGCGTGCCGGGCCCCGGCTCCGGCCCACGATCGGGGCTCAGCCGCACCCCCTCTGACTAGGAGTTCGAGCATGACCGACACAGAATCCCGGCGGAGGAACGACGAGCCTCCGTACACACCGGCAAGCCGTCACGAGCCGACCGGCTGGGTGGGCATGGTGGTCTTCGCCGGCGTCATGCTGCTGATGCTGGGGTCCTTCCAGGCCATCGAAGGGTTCGTCGCCCTGTTCCGCGACGACTTCTACGTGACCACCAACAACGGCCTGGTGATCCCGATGGACTTCAGCGCCTGGGGCTGGACCCACCTGACCATCGGGCTGATCACCGCCCTGGCCGGCTTCGGCGTCCTCTACGGGAAGATGTGGGCCCGGGTCGTCGGCATCGTCATCGCCGTGATCAGCGCCCTGGCGAACCTCGCCTTCCTGCCGGCCTACCCGATCTGGTCGACCATCGTGATCGCGATCGACGTCCTGGTCATCTACGCCCTCACCGCGCACGGCCGTGAGGTCCGGTACTGACTCCCGCCCGGCCGGGACCGTTCGAGGAGGCGGTCCCGGCCGGAGCGGGTCCCGCTCGTGAACCGCCTGACTGCCCGGCCGGGCCGGTACGCCCTCCGGCCGGGCACCGCACCCCCGCCCGGCCTTCCCCGCGGAGTGATCGTCCTGCTCGGGACGGCGTGCGGCGTGGTGGTCGTGGCGGGGATGCGCGGCGTCGCCGACATCCTCGGACCGGTTTTCCTGGCTCTCATGCTGACGGTCACGGTCAGCCCGGTCACCGGCTGGCTTCGGCGGCACGGTTCACCGGTCTGGGTGGCGATGCTGGCCACCATCACGGTCGCCTACCTCATCCTGCTCTCGCTCGGTGCCGCACTCGCCTACTCCGTCACCCAGCTCATCGACCTGTTGCCGACCTACCAGGCACAGTTCGCGGCGCTGCGCGACGACATCGTGTCCGGCCTGTCCGGCCTCGGCGTCAGCTCGAACACCATGCGCGACGCGGTGGCGGGTATCGACCCGGGCACCGTGCTGGGCCTGGTGGAGAGCCTCCTCGGCGGGCTTGCCGGCCTGCTGTCCGACTCGTTGTTCCTGCTCGCCGTACTGCTGTTCATGTGCGTCGACGCGGTGCACTTCCCGGCACGGCTGCGATCGGTGGTGTCGGAGCGGCCTCAGGTCGTCGGCGCGTTCCGGTCCTTCGCCGGTGGAACCCGCCGCTACCTGCTGGTCTCGACCGTGTTCGGGCTGATCGTGGCGGTCATCGACACCGTGATGCTCTGGGCGCTGGACGTGCCGCTGCCGGTGCTCTGGGGACTGCTCTCGTTCATCACCAACTACATCCCCAACGTCGGCTTCGTGATCGGCCTGGTGCCACCCGCACTGCTCGGCCTGCTCCAGGGCGGCCCCGAGCTGATGCTGACCGTGATCGCGCTCTATTGCGGGGTCAACTTCGTCATCCAGTCGATCATCCAACCGAAGATCGTCGGTGACGCGGTGGGCGTCTCGGCCACCGTGTCCTTCCTGTCACTGGTGATCTGGGCGTGGATCCTGGGTCCGCTCGGCGCGCTGCTGGCGATCCCGCTCACCCTGCTCGCCAAGGGCCTCCTGGTCGACATCGACCCGTCCACCCGCTGGCTCAACAATCTCATCTCCGGCCAAGCCGTGACCCCGGATGAGGTCACTCCGTCCCGCAACGGCGCGGGACGGGTACACCCCCGACCCGCGAGGAGCAGCTCATGACCACCTTCACGGTATGGAAGTTCGACGACCCGGACCGCGCGGAACAGATGGCGAAGACCCTCAAGTACGCGGCCGACGACGGCCTGGTCAAGATCGTCGACCACGCGGTCGTCACCTGGCCGCGGGGTGCCGACAGGCCGGAGACCCACCATGAGCATGAGAGTTCTCTGCACAGCACCGGATGGGGTGCGTTCTGGGGCATCGTGATCGGCGGCCTCTTCCTCGTCCCGGTGGTCGGCGGCGTGGTCGGCGCCGGCCTGGGCGCCCTCGCCAAGGCCACCCAGGGCACGGGAATCGACAGGGAGACCCTGGAGCGGATCCGGACCGAGATCACCGAGGGCACCTCAGCGCTCTTCCTGGTCACCGACCACGGCGACCTGGACCGGCTCGGCGAGCGCTTCCACGGCCTGCACAGCAAGCTGATCGCCACCAACCTCACCGAGGGTGAGCGGGAAGTCCTGCAGGACACCTTCGGCGATCACCTCCGATGAGCAGCCCAGCCGGGCGTCGTGACCCCGCCGCGCGTGCCGCGGCGGGGCGCGCGGCCCGTAAGCAGACGCCGCTCGACCGGCACGCCGAGTTCGAGCCGGGCACCGGGCGGCCGAGCCCCGTCGATCTGATCGTCGCGCAGGAGGTCGACCGCCTGCCGGAGCTGCTGCCGATCCGCCACGGACGGATGCTCGTCTCCCCACTGGCGTTCCTGCGCGCCACCGCCACCGTGATGGCCGCTGACCTGGCACAGACCCCGTCGTCCGGCTTGACCGCCCAGCTCTGCGGCGACGCGCACATGTTCAACTTCGGCGTGTACGCCTCACCCGAGCGCAGCCTCGTCTTCGACCTGAACGATTTCGACGAGACCCACCCCGGCCCCTGGGAGTGGGACGTGAAACGCCTGGCCGCCAGCCTCGCGCTGGCCGGGCGGGCGAACGGCTTCAAACGCCGGGAACGGGCCGCCGTCACGCTCGCCGCGGGCCGGCGATACCGGGAGGCGATGATCCGGTTCGCCAAGCTCCCCGAACTGGAGGTCTGGTACGCCCGTGCCGACGTCGACGACCTGCGCGACCGCCTCGGCAGGCGGCTCGGCAAGGAACGGGGCAAACGGCTCGGTAAGGCCGGCGCCAAGGCACGCACCCGGACCAGCCTCCAGGCGTACCGCAAGCTCACCGCGGTGGTGGACGGGCAGCGGCGGATCGTCGCGGACCCGCCGCTGCTGGTGCCGGTGTCGGACCTGGTGGCCGACGTGACCCGCAAGCAGCTGGAAAGCGAGATCCGCGACCTGCTCGCCGGGTACCGGGAGAGCCTCGCCGACGACCGGCGGCGCCTCTTCGACGCGTTCGACTTCGTCGACCTGGCCCGCAAGGTGGTCGGCGTTGGCAGCGTCGGCACCCGCTGCTGGATCGTGCTGATGACCGGGCGCGACGACGAGGATCCGCTGCTGCTGCAGGTGAAGGAGGCCGGTCCCTCGGTGCTGGCCGCATACACCCCGGCGCAGGAACCCGGGCTCGAGGGGCGTCGCGTCGTCACCGGCCAGCGGATCATGCAGGCGGCCAGCGACATCTTCCTCGGCTGGCACCGGGTGTCCGGCTTCGACGGCCGGACCCGCGACTTCTACGTGCGCCAGCTGCGCGACTGGAAGGGCGGCGCCGAGGTCGAGGAGATGGACTTGCCGGGCCTGCAGGCGTACGCCGAGGTCTGCGGGTGGACCCTGGCCCGCGCCCACGCCCGCGGCGGTGACCGCATCGCGATCGCCGCCTACCTGGGCGACAGCGACCGCTTCGAGCAGGCGCTCACCGCGTTCGCCGAGTCCTACGCCGACCAGACCGAACGCGACTACGCCACCTTCGCCACCGCCGTCCACGACGGCCGCCTGACCGCCCAATCCGGCATCTGACCCACCCAGCCGCTCCCTCCACCCCAAACACCCCGCTCACGCCCAGCCGGCCAACCCAGCTGGACGTGAGCGGCGCCTCGCGGCCCCAAACACCCCCCTCACCCCCAGCCGGCCAACCCAGCTGGACGCCAGCGGTCCCTCGCGGCCCCAAACACCCCCTCACCCCCAGCTGGTTGAGCCGGCTGGACGTGAGGGGTGCCTCGCGGACCGAAACACCCGCTCACGCCCAGCTGGTTGAGCCGGCTGGACGTGAGGGGTGCCTCGCGGCCCAAAACACCCCCTCACCCCCAGCTGGTTGAGCCGGCTGGACGTGAGGGGTGCCTCGCGGACCGAAACACCCGCTCACGCCCAGCTGGTTGAGCCGGCTGGACGTGAGGGGGGCCTCGCGGGCCGAAACACCCCGCTCACGCCCAGCTGGTTGAGCCGGCTGGGGGTGAGGGGTGCCTCGCGGGCCGAAACACCCCGCTCACGCCCAGCTGGTTGAGCCGGCTGGAGGTGAGGGGTGGTGGGTGGGTCAGAGGACGGGGTGGGGGTCGGGGGTGGGGGTGGGCTGGTCGTGGCGGCGGGCGATCAGGGTGACCGCTACCTCGAAGGCGACCAGCAGGAGAACGATGACGAGCAGGGCGGTCCAGGACGACAGGATGAGGGCCAGGACGCCGGCGACCACGGCACCAGCGATGCGGATCGGGTCCAGGTGGGCGGTGACAAATCCGGGGCCGTGGGAGGCCGCTATGGCCGTACCCCGGCGCAGTTGGTGCCAACCGGCGACCGTGCCGCGCCGCACCTGCCGGCGTGACCAGACCGCGTAGCGTCCCGGCCCGGCCAGGTAGGCGACCAGGGCGAGGATCGCACCGATCCACATGATCTGCGTGCCGCGTTCACGGAGCAGGCTGAAGACCGTGGTCATCGCGGCGTCGACACCGTCGCGATAGGTGCCCCCGGGGATCTCGGCGAGGATCTGGCGGCGCACCGCGCGCAGGATCACGGTGATCGCGACGGCGGCGATGACCAGCCAGATGCCTAGCTGGACAGCGGTGCGCCGGCGGCGCGGTGAGATCGCGAACGCGGCGAGCAACAGGATCACCGTGGCGCCGACGAAGAGGGCCAGATCGCGTTTCGCGGTGGCGACCGCCTGCTGCGCGGCCCACAGCTGCCCGGAGTCGTAGACGGTGAATTGGGCGAAGTTGGCGGGCAGCGTGACGCCGAGCTGTTCCTCGACCCGCAGCCGCAGGTTCTCCGGTATCGCGCCGCTGCTCAGGTCCGGCAGCGTGATCGTCTTGCCGAAGAGGGTGGGCAGCTGAGCGCTCAGCTCCCGCAGAACCTGGTTGATCAGTGGCAGCAGGTCGATCTGCACGCTGTCCTGCTGTGCGGTGATGACCGTGCTGGTGCCGTTCAGGATGGCGAGGACCCGCTGGTGCAGCCGCTCGTTCAGCTCGACCCAGACGACCTGGAACCGGTCGCTGGCCAGGACCCTGCCGACCTGCGTCCGGATCTGCTCGCGCAGCTGCCCGGCGATCGGGCCGGCCGCGAAGGCGGCCTGCTGGGGCAGTACGGCGCGCAGCCGCGTCTCGACGTCGAGGACCTGGAAGACCTCGGTGGTCGCGTACTCGGCGACGGCCGCGTTGACCTTGGGATCCTGCGGCAGCGGCGCGACGGTCGCCACCCAGCGGTCGGTGTTCAGGGTGGTGCGCGCGGCCCACAGCCCGACGACGCTGGTGACCAGCGCGAACGCGGCGAGCACCACGAGGATCGCGGCGATGGTCCGGCGGATCGCGCCGCCGCCGGGCCGCTTGCGGCGACCGGATTCCAATTGGGAGCGCAGCGCGGCCACTTCGGCCCGGAGTCGCTCAACCTCCACATCATCGGGTCCGGGCACCGCGGCCGGAGCCTCATCGGGTACGGGCACCGCGGCCGGAGCCTCATCGGGTACGGGCACCGCGGCCGGAGCCTCGACCGGTTGTATCGATGACGGGCGCGTCATGGTCTGCTCCCTCGCACGAGTCGGCAAGCGGACCGGCGGGAACCGGCTCCCGCCGACGCTGCCGGACCACCTGGGCCGTCGCCTCACCCGCCGCGGATGAACACCGGTCGGCACCCTGGGTTCATCCCCGGCGGGTGAGGTCCGGGCCGCTGCCGTGCAGCAGGCTGAACCAATGGCATTCGGGCCGCTGGAGCTGATGGTTCTGTCCTTCCCCGCCGAGCACCTGAACGACGGCGTCCGCGCGACGCTGGAGCGCCTCGACGAGGTGGGGGAGATGAGGGTCGTCGACGTTCTGGTGGTCCGTACCGATGCCGCCGGGCACGCGTTCGGCGTGGAGCTCGACGACCTGCCGGGCCGGCACGGCGAGTGGCCGAACCTCGCCGGTATGGCCGGCGGGCTGATCACCGAGACGGACATCGCCGAGGTGGCGGCGATGGTGGGCGTCGACACCGACGCGCTGGCGGTGCTCCTGGAGCACCACTGGGTCAGCGATCTGGCCGGTCCGGTCGCCGCCTCCAGCGGAAGCATCGTGGCGCTCACGCACATCCCCGGTGCTCCGGTTCTGATGACGCATTAGGGAGAGGGATGACAAGGAGACAGAACACCCGGCAGCGGGCGGTAGCCGCGTACGGCGTACTGCGCGGCCGGCCGGTCCGTCGCGACTACGGCGTCCTGGTCGTGCTGCCGTTCGTGGCGGCGGCCGGTGGCGCGCTCATCGGCCTGGGCGTCGAATCCGCTGTGGGCCGCCGCAACGGCGGGCATGTCCCGCGATCCACGCCGGCCGGAAGTTAGGGAGGCATCATGCGCGAATTGGAAGAGATGGGACCTGTCGACTACCTGTGTGTCGAGTTCCCCGACGGCAGCCTGAACGGGACGGCGTTCCCGCTCCTGCTGGATCTCGTGGACCGGGGGATCATCCGGGTGATGGACATCCTGTTCCTCCGCAAGGAGAAGAACGGCACGGTCGTCGCCGTGGAGGGACGCGATGTGGACCTCGCCGGGCTGGGCGCCTTCCACGGCGCGGCCTCGGGCATCCTCGGCGGGGACGACCTGCGGGAAGCCGGTGAGGTGCTCTCGCCGGGTGCCGCGGCGGTGCTCCTGGTCTATGAGAACACGTGGGCGGCACCCCTTGCGGTCCAGTTGCGCCGCAACGGCGCTCAGGTCGTGGCGGGTGGGCGGATTCCCGTACAGTCGCTGCTCGCAGCCCTTGACGAGACCGAGCCGGAAGCCGCCCGCGCGGTCTCCACCGGGGGGCGGTGATCGTCATGCCTGGTCTTCTCAGAGGAGTGGCACGCACCGCGGTCATCGCGGGAACGGCGACGTCGGTCTCCAACCGGGTGTCCCGGCGCCAGGCCGGACGTTGGTCAAGGCAGGCAGAGCAACAGCAGGCGTACGCCGAACCGCAACCGCAACAGCAGCAGTACTACGCACCCCCTCCCCCGCCGCCCCCGCCGCCGGCGGACCCGATGGCGGGGAAGCTGGAGCAGCTCCAGCAGCTGGGTGAGCTGAAGAAGCAGGGCGTCCTGACCGAGGCCGAGTTCGCGCAGCAGAAGGCTCGCATCCTCGGCTCCTGAGACCCGCGCCGGCCACCGCCGTGCATGCCCGCCGCGGTGGCCGGTGCGCCCCCCCTGTCCGGACCGGACCTCGGCCCGCTGCCGTACGTCCTCGATCAGAGCGGCAGTCAGCGCCCGCCCCACACCGGCCAGTAGGACGGTGTCCTCCACGCTCAGGCAGGTGTCCGCGACGCCATGGCCACCTCATCCCGTCCGGATGAGAGGCGGACCACGGCGGTGCGGGCGACCTTGTCGTGCAGGCCCTGGCGGCGCCGGTCGACGAGCATCCACAGCGCGCCGATCGGGAAGTAGGCGACGAGCAGCGCCCGCACCATGGAGGCGGGCCAGCGCACCGGCCGGCCGTCGGCGGCGATGACCACCCGCAGCCCCAGCACCGCCATCCCCGGTGTGCGCCCGGCGAGCGCCCAGAACAGCGCGCAGTAGACGGCCATGATCGAGGGAAGGAAGACCAGGTAGTAGGAGAGCACGAACTCGGCCAGTTCCCGGGCCTCGGCACCGACCACCGGGGCCACCAGCCCGAGTGCGGCCACCGAGGCTCCGGTCAGCAGGGCCACGATCAGCGCGTCGAGGAAGTACGCCATCGAACGGCTGACCAGGCCGGCGTACCCGGTCACGTCGGCTCGGCGGCACCGCCCCGCCGGGCCATCCGCAGCGTGAACCGATCCACCGCCGCGTCACCGGCCGCCGCGCCGGCCCGGACCCGCCCGACCGCCTCGCCGACCATGGTGTCGCGCTGACCCCGGACGAGGACCCGGATGCGCTCCGGCTCACCCTCCAGCATGGCCAGGACCCGGTCCACCTGGATCTCCACGATCCGGTTGACGAGCCGTGAGGTGGCTATCGAGTTCATCGCCGCGTCCAGCGCCCGTGCGGCCCGGTTCTGCCCCTTCGTCCGCTCCGCCGCGCCCCGCTCGGCCAGCTCCCGCAGCCGTACGCGGAGGCGCTCGGCCGCCGGGCCGGTGGTCCACCGTTCGTCGGCCCGCAGTCGGTTCACCGCCTCGGCGGTGCTCTCACCGGCGCGGACCACCGCACCGATCGCCACGTCGCCCATGTCCAGCAGTCCCGGCATGCTCATCGCGCTCTCCCCCTCATAACCGCCTTGCGGATCTCCGTCGGCAGGACCACGAGCACCCCGGCGACCAGGCAGATCAGCCACTGGGCGACGTCGAGGCTCGTGGTGTGCAGTACCTTCTGGAAGAGCCCGAACTCGGTGGCCAGGACGATCGCGGCGGCCGACATCGCCGTGGTCACCAGGAAGCGCCGGTCGCCGAAGGTGTCCAGGCTGAACACCGAGCGGATCTCGCTGCGGACCGTGAGCGAGAAGGCCAGGTTGGCGATCGAGAACGCGGTCACGCCCATCGTGCGGGCGGTGTCCAGGTCGTACTCGCGGTCCGCCCACCAGATCACGGCGAGCGTGAGCACGCCCATGAACAGCCCGATGAAGCCGAGCCAGCCCAGCGAGGAGCGGCTCAGCAGCGGCTCGTCGGCTTTGCGCGGCTTCTGGTTCATGACGTCCGCCTCGGCCTTGCCGTAGCCGAGCCCGACCGATTGGAAAACCTGGGTGGTGAAGTTCAGCCACAGGCTCTGCAGCGGCAGGAACGGCACGCCGGCGGCGATGTTGCCGATGCTGGCCGCCAGGAACGTGACGACCATGCCGATCAGCACACCGATCTGGAAGAAGATGTACTTCTTCAGGTTCGCGTAGAGCGCCCGGCCCAGCGCGACGGCCTTGACGATGGTGGCGAAGTCGTCGTCGGTGAGGATCATCGCGGCGGCTTCCTTGCTCACCTCGGTGCCGGTGATGCCCATCGCGATGCCGATGTCGGCCTTCTTCAGCGCCGGCGCGTCGTTCACACCGTCGCCGGTCATCGCGACGATGTGACCCTTGCGCTTGAGCACCTCGACCAGGCGCACCTTGTGCTCGGGGGTGACCCGGGCGATGACCCCGATGCCGTCGATCTCCCGGTCCGCCTCCTCGTCGCTCATCGCGCCGAACTCGGCACCGGTGATCGCCCGGCCGCGGATGCCGAGCTTGCCGGCGATGGCCGCGGCGGTCACCGCGTGGTCGCCGGTGATCATGCGAACCTCGATGCCCGCCGCGTGCGCCTCGGTGATGGCGGCCTGCGCCTGCGCGCGGGGCGGGTCGACGATGCCGACGAGGGTCAGCACGGTCAGGCCGTCCAGCAACGGCAGCAGGTCGCCCGCGGGGTCGAAGGTCGCCGGGTCGAAGTCCTTACGGCCGGTCGCCATCACCCGCAGGCCCCGCTCGGCGAGGCGGGTGTTCTCCGCCAGGTAACGCTCGCGGAAGTCGTCGTCGACCGCCACCGAGTGCAGGTCGTCCGGATCGGGCCGCCGCCCGGCCCGGGCCAGCAGCTGGTCGGGTGCGCCCTTGACGAAGCAGCGGATCACCTCACGGCCGTCCACCGTCATCCGGTGGAAGGTCGCCATCATCTTGTACGCGGCGTCGAACGGCAGCTCGGCCACCCGCGGATATCGTTCCCGCGTCGCCTCGGCGTCCAGGCCGCCCTTCTCGGCGAGCACCACCAGGGCACCCTCGGTCGGATCGCCGATCATCTGCCCGTCGTTCACCACCGCGTCGGAGGCGAGCACCATCGGCAGCAGGAACTCCTCCAGCGGCACGTCGGGCTGCCCGGCCACCCGCTTGATCACACCCTCGGTCGAGTAACCGCCGCCGGAGACCGTGTAACGGCGGCCCGGGATGGTCATCTCGATGGCTGTCATCTGGTTCAGCGTCAGCGTGCCGGTCTTGTCGGAGTTGATGGCCGAGGTGGAGCCGAGCGTCTCGGTCGAGCGCAGCCGCTTCACGATCGCGTTCGCCTTGGCCAGCAGCTGCGTGCCGAGCGAGAGGATCGTGGTGACCACTGCCGGCAGACCGGTCGGGATCGCCGAGACCGCGAACGCCACGGCGGCGGTGAAGACGACGTTGAACTCGTTGCCCCGCGCCAGGTTGATGATCACCGAGGCGAGCAGGGCGATGCCCGCGATGATCAGGATCTGGTTGGTGAGCTTGCCGAGCTGGCGGGTGAGCGGGGTCTCCGCGTCCTTCTCGGTCTGCAGCATGCCGGAGATCCGGCCGACCTCGGTCTCCATGCCGGTCGCGGTGACCAGCAGTTCGGCCGTACCCCGGGTGACGTTGGTGTTCATGTACGCCATGTCGCTGCGGTCACCCAGGTCGGTGTCCTCGGACGCCACCGCGGTGACGTCCTTGGAGACCGGCAGGCTCTCCCCGGTCAGCGCGGACTCGTCGATCTCCAGGGTCGCCGCGCGCAGTAGCCGCCCGTCGGCCGGGACCACGTCACCGGCCTCCAGCAGCACCACGTCGCCGGGGACCAGGTCCTCGGCCGGCAGCACGGCCAGGGTGCCGTCTCTGCGTACCCGTGCCTTGATGATCATCATCTTCTGGAGAGCGTCGATCGCGGCCGCGGCCTTGCCCTCCTGGTGCAGGCCGAGCACGGCGTTGAGCAGGGTGAGGGCGAGCAGCATGATGCCGGTGCCCCACTGCTTCAGCGGGTAGAGGCTGCCCAGCCCGGCGGCGAGCAGGACCAGTTGCATCGGGTCCGCGTACTGGCGGGCGAAGGCACGCCACCACGGTTCCTTCTTCGCCTCGGCGAAGCGGTTCGGCCCGTACTTCTCGCGGCGCTCGGCCGCCTCGTCGGCGCTGAGTCCCTGATGCTGATCGACCCGCTCGGCTTCGAGAGCCTCCGGGACGGAAAGCACGTGAAAGGTGGTCACCCAGGCTCCCTGTTAGTACGGACGGGGAGTGGCTCGCCGCAGCGGCACCACGATTGTCGAGGTTCGGGCCACACCGGCGACCAGCGAGCCGATCGCGATGCCGAGCACGAGGTTGAGCCCGGCCGTGTAGAGCCGGGCGCCCAGGCTGGCATCGGTGACGAACGGTGCGAGCATCGCCACGACCGTGCTCAGCCCGACCACCCAGCCGAAGAAGCGCATCGGCCGCGGCGTGGTCAGGATCAGGACGTGCGCCAGCCCGGTGGCGACCAGGGCGGCTCCGGCCGCGCCGAGGGCGTACCAGCCGGTGGAGGCGTCACCCCACGTGCCCTGGCCCTTCGGCGCGAGCACGTCGATGTCGAACAGGCCGCGGCCGAGCAGGATGCCGGCGATCGCGATCAGGGCCGCGACGGCAGCCGTGGCGGCGCCGCCGGCCCAGAGCTTGCCGGCGTTGACGACCGGTCGCGGTGTGGGGTCCAGAGGTGCGTTCATACCGGTCATGCCGTCCTCCGAGCGTCTCGGACAGATACCGGCCGTAGCCTCCCGGGACGGCGTACCGGCTCACCTCATCCGGAGTGGATGAAAGTGTTCGCTGAACGATTTCAGGTCCCGGTCCGTACTCGGGGGCGGCAACGTCACCGAGGTTCGGGAGGACACCGTGGCACGGACCGGAATCGACACGTCGATCCTGCACAAGGGGTCGCACAGCGCGTCCTACTTCGACCTGGCGCGCGCCGCCGGCGAAGGAGCGGAGATCGTCGACTTCTGCATCCCGTGCAACCCGTACTTCCCCACGCCCGAGATGTTCGACGAGCTCACCCGGGACTTGAAGAGCATCCTCAAGTACTACCCGAGCGACTCGGCCACCATCACGAAGAAGCTGGCCAGCGTGCTCGGCCTGCACCCGCAGACGGTGGCGATGGCGAACGGCTCCACCGAGCTGATCACCTGGATCGACCACCTGATGGTCAAGGAGAGCCTGGCCATCCCGATCCCGACCTTCGGCAGGTGGACCGACCAGCCGCTGGAGACCGGCAAGCGGGTCGACATGTTCCCGCTCCAGGAGCGCGACGGCTTCCGGCTCGACCTCGAGGAGTACGTCGAGTTCATCCGGGAGCGCAAGTCGCGGGTCGCGGTGGTCTGCAACGTGAACAACCCGGACGGCAACTACCTGCCGCGGCGCGACGTCATCCGGTTCATGGATGCCCTCAGCGACCTGGACCTCGTGGTCATCGACGAGTCCTTCATCGACTTCTCGGACGCCGAGCGTTACCCCTCGGTCGGCCCGGACGCGGTGATCCGCCCCAACGCGGTCGTGCTCAAGAGCCTCGGCAAGAACTTCGGCCTGCACGGCATCCGGTTCGGCTACATGCTGGCCAACCCGGCGATCGCCGGCAAGATCGCGAAGATGCTGCCCAAGTGGAACCTGAACTCCCTCGCGGAGAAGGTCGTCCACATGATTCAAGAGCACGAGATGGAGTACGAGGAGAGCCTCCGCCTGCTCAGCCGCGACCGCCGCTCGATGGCCCGCGAACTGAGCCGCATCCCCGGGCTGACCGTCTTCCCCTCACAGGGCAACTTCTTCCTCGTGAAGCTCCCCAACGAGTGGTCCGGTGTGGCGCTGCGCGACTACCTCGTCGCCAACCACGGGATCATGACCCGGGAGTGCGGCAACAAGCTCGGCATGACCAGCCAGTTCATGCGCCTCGTGGTCCGGCCGAACACCGACGTGGACCGGCTCGTCGACGGGATGATGGACTACGCGCAGCGCTTCCACAGCCGCTCGGTCTACGACAACGACCCGCTGGAGCAGGCCGGTCGCCGCTGGGCCGAGTCGTACGACGAGCAGCAGGACAACCTCCCTCCGTACCCCGGCCAGCGTGGTGGTGGCGAGTACACGGCGCGGCGCGCCGCGGTCAGCTGATTCCCTTTCCCCCGGCGGTTCCGCTCGGCTTCTGCTCGGGCGGTTCCGCTCAGCTTCGATGAACGGGCGCCGAAGGACAGGCGTGAGGGAAGAGGAAGCCGAGGAGGCCAGGCTCGCGGCGCTCCGGTCGTACCGGGTGCTCGACCGGCCGCGTACGCCCGTGCTCGACGACCTCACCCGGCTCGCGGCGAACATGTTCGACACACCGATGGCCGCCATCTCGCTGATCGACCGGGACCGGCAGTGGTTCGCCGGCAGCCTCGGGCTCGCCGACGAGCAGACCCCGCTCGACGTGTCCTTCTGCGCACACGTCATCCCGGACCGCAAGCCGCTGATCGTCCCGGACGCCGCTCGGGACTCACGGTTCGCCGGCTATCCGAACGTGCTCGGCGCCCCGCACATCCGGTTCTACGCCGGGGCGCCGATCATCGACGAGCAGGGCTACGCGCTCGGCGCCCTGTGCGTCGTCGACGACCAGCCGCACCGGATCAGCGACCAGCAGGTGGCGAACCTGGTCACCTTCGCCGGGCAGGCGGCCACCCACCTGGCCGCCATCCGCAACCGGCTGCGGATCGCCGACCTCGGCGACGAGCTGGCCAGGACCGCCCAGCGCGAGGACGACCTGGTCGCCAACATCACCCACGAGCTGCGTACGCCGGTCGCCAGCATCCAGGGTTACCTGGAGCTGCTCGGCGACCAGGAGGACCTCGCGGCGTACCACCGGCTGATCGAGCCGATCCACCGCAACGGCCGGCGCCTGATCGAGATGGTCGACCACCTCCTGGCCGGCACCCGGCCGCCCGAGGCGCCGCCACCGGCCGAGATCGGCGTCGTCGACCTGAACACCGTCACCGCCGCCGCGATCACCACGTGCCGCCCGCTGATCGCCCTGCGCTCCGAGTCGATCACCGTGCACACCGGCGAACCGGTGCCGGTCCACGCCGACCTGACCCGGCTGGCCCACGCGATCGAACAGCTGCTCCGCAACGCGCTGCTGTTCACCCCCGCGGACCAGCCGATCACCGTACGGGTCACCGGCACCCACCCCACCGGCACTCACCCCACCGTCGTCCACCCCACCGGCACTCACCCCACCGGCGCCCGCCCCACCGTCGAGATCTCCGACACCGGCCTCGGCATCCCCGCCGACGAGCTGCCGTACGTCTTCGACCGCTTCTTCCGCGGCCGGCACGCCCGCGACCAGGCGGTGCCCGGCGTCGGCCTGGGTCTCACCATCGCCCGCAACATCGTCGACGCCCATTCCGGCACCCTGACCCTGACAAGCACCCCAGCCGCCCCGGACCCGGCGGGCAGCGGGGACGGCACGGCCTCGACCGGCGGCACGGGCTCGACGGGCGGCACCATTGCGCGGATCAGCCTGCCGGGCACCGGCTGAGGACCGGGCGTGCACCGATACGGTGAGAAGATGGACCGCCCCGGCGCGATGCGAGTCGACGATGTCGTCTCCGTGATCGTCGGGCGGCTCAGCGAGCAGCGCCGCGTCGTCCCGGAATACATCGTCCGCGACGCCGTGGAGGCCGCGCTGCGCCGCCGCTTCCCTGGTCTCCCGCTGGTCAACCTCGTGGTGCCCGGTGATGTCGCCGACGAGCTGATCACCGGTTTCTGCGCCGGCGCCACCGAGACCGAGGACGACTCCGCCACCATGCCGGCGATCCTCAGCGGCGACGAGACCGGCCGCCTGATCACCGCCCTGGGCCTGGCCGTCCACGTCGCCGCATTCAACCTCGACCACGACCGCCTGCACGTGGCCCAGGTCCTCAACGGCGCCGCCGCCGCCCTGGTCGCCCTCGGTTCCGCCTCCCGCGCCGCCCACGACGACGGCACCTCAGCGGTCCTGCTCTCCCCCGCCACCCTGCGCACCGTCCGCACCGTCATGATCGGCGCCCTCCAGGGCCTCGAAACCCGCAACTGGCACGCCGAACACCTCGACCAAACCTCCACCACCCACCTCTTCACCGCCGTCCTGACCCTCCTCGGCGCAGTCCCCTAACCCCAGCTGGCCCTCAGCGGGCACAAACCGGGCGCGACACCCCCCTCAGCCCCAGCCGACCCACCCAGCTGGCCCTCAGCGGGCACAAACCGGGCACGACACCCCCCTCAGCCCCAGCCGACCCACCCAGCTGGCCCTCAGCGGGCACAAACCGGGCACGACACCCCCCTCAGCCCCAGCCGACCCACCCGGCTGGCTCTCAGCGGGCACAAACCGGGCGCGACACCCCCCTCAGCCCCAGCTGGCTCTCAGCGGGCACAAATCGGGCACGAGACACCACTCAGAGCCAGCCGAGGCCGGCACTGTGCACCGCGGACAGCGCCGCGAAACCCACGGTGCGGGGGGATGGACAGCCGAAAACTCATCAGCCCTCGCATCGGTCGGTCGCGCTCTACCACCCCCTTCGGCACGACGGACGATTCGCCGAACTTCGATACCTCCCGGGACGCGGTATATCTATTTCGGTATATACGTACGAGGCCGGTTCGCCCCTACTCTTCTCCCTAAGACTGAGCGACGAGTATCGATCAGTTGTAGGCGCAGAGAGGGAGAACATGGCGATTCGACGACACGGCCGCATCCTGGCCGCCGGTCTGTTCGCACTGGCCACCGCGGTGGTCGCGACGGGGACCCCGGCCGCGGCCGCACCCGCGACGGGTGAGATCCGGCTCGCCGGCTCCGCCGACGCGATCCCGGGCAGCTACATCGTGGTCCTCAAGTCCGGAGCGCAGCAGGCGAAACTGAGCAAGACCTACGGCGCGTCGGTCAAGCGCAGCTTCGGCAAGGCGCTGAACGGCTTCGAGGCCACCATGACCGAGACCCAGGCCAAGCGGCTCGCGGCGAACTCCGGCGTCGCGTACGTCGAGGCGAACCAGGAGATCTCGCTGAGCGCCACCCAGAGCAACGCGACCTGGGGCATCGACCGGATCGACCAGCGCAACCGGCCGCTGAGCACGACCTACACCTACCCGGTCACCGCCTCCAACGTCACCGCCTACATCATTGACACCGGCATCCTCTACTCGCACAGCCAGTTCGGCGGCCGGGCCAAGGCGGGCTACGACGCCGTCGGCAGTGGCGCGGTCGACTGCAACGGCCACGGCACGCACGTCGCCGGTACGGTCGGCGGCTCCACCTACGGCGTGGCGAAGGCCGTCAAGCTCGTCGGTGTCCGCGTCCTCAGCTGCACCGGCAGCGGCACCACGGCCGGCGTCATCGCGGGCGTCAACTGGGTGACCCAGAACGCGGTCAAGCCGGCGGTCGCCAACATGAGCCTCGGCGGCGGCGTCAGCACCGCCCTGGACAACGCGGTGTCCAGCTCGATCGCCTCCGGCGTGACCTACGCGCTCGCCGCCGGCAACTCGAACGCCAACGCCTGCAACTCGTCGCCGTCGCGTGTCGCCTCCGCCATCACGGTGGGCTCCACGACGAACACCGACGCCCGGTCCAGCTTCTCCAACTACGGAACCTGCGTGGACATCTTCGCGCCGGGCTCGTCGATCACCTCGGCCTGGTACACCAGCACCTCGGCCACCAACACGATCAGCGGCACCTCGATGGCGTCGCCGCACGTGGCCGGCGCCGCGGCTCTGGTCCTCTCCCGCAACACCGGTTTCACCCCCGCTCAGGTCCGCGACAGCCTGGTCAACAACGCCACCACCGGCGTGGTGACCAGCCCCGGCACCGGATCACCGAACCGCCTGCTCTTCGTGGTTCAGTAATCCGCTTCCTGATGAGGGGGTCCGCGGCGGCGGGCCCCCTCATCGCTGTCCCGGCCACGTTGCCACCGGGATTTAGCTGGCGACGGCGGGGCGACGGCCGATAGCTCGGGGCATGACGGTGGATGCGCCTCTCGTGCTGGTGGTCGACGACGACGAGAGCATCCGTGACCTGGTCAGCGTCAAACTCGAGATAGCCGGCTACCGGACCGTCACCGCACCCGACGGCCGCACCGCACTCTCCCTGGTCCACCGGGTCCGCCCCGACCTGGTGATCCTCGACATCGCGATGCCCGGCCTGGACGGGCTGAGCGTCTGCTACCGGATGCACGACGACCCGGCCACCGCCGGCATCCCGGTGATCATGCTGAGCGGCTGTGCCACCGAGACCGACGTCGACCTGGCCTTCGTCTCCGGTGCCGTGGAGTACTTCGCCAAGCCGGTGAGACCGGCCGACCTGGTCCGCCGGGTGCGGTGGCTGCTGCGGGCCCGCCCGGAGCGGATCAACGCCATCCCGGACATCACGGCCGGGGTTCGCGGTACCGTCCGATGATGACCGCCGACGACCCCGGCACCGTCATGGTCTTCGCACCGGTGCCCCAGCTGACAGTGACCATCGAGCAGGGGCCGGGCGACGCCGAACTGCACGTCCATCCCGGCGGGCAGGGCGTCTGGCAGGCCAGGATGTGCGCCGGGCTGGGCGCCTCGGTCACCCTCTGTGCCGCTGTGGGCGGCGAGATCGGCGAGGTCATCTCACGCTCGCTGCATGATGAGGACATCGAGGTACGCAGAATCCAGCGCTCCGGCGCGAGCGGCTGGTACGTGCACGACCGCCGGGACGGATCCCGGACAGCTGTCGCCGAGCACGCCGGTACCCCGCTCGGCAGGCACGACCTCGACGAGCTCTACAGCAACGCCCTCGCCACCGGAGTACGCGCCGACGTAAGCATCCTCAGCGGCCCGGCGTCGCCGGAGGTGGTGCCCGCCGAGGTGTACCGCCGGCTCGCCGGCGACCTGGGCGCCCTCGGCAGTACCGTGGTCGCCGACCTCTCCGGCGACCACCTGACCGCCGTGCTCGAGGGCGGCGTCGAGTTCCTCAAGGTCAGCCACGAGGAGCTGATCGACGCCGGCCGGGCACCCGGCGACAGCGTCGAGGCGCTGACCGAGGCCGCGCGGGAGCTGCACAAGCAGGGCGCCGGCTCGGTGCTGATCAGCCGGGCGGACCAGCCCGGCGTCGCCCTGCTCGACGAGGACGAACCGCTGCTCGTCGAACTGCCCTCACTGCAGGTCGTCGACCACCGCGGTGCCGGCGACTCGATGACCGCCGGAGTGGCCACCGTGCTCGCCCGCGGCGGCAACCTGCGCGAGGCCGTCCGGACGGGCGCCGCCGCCGGCGCCCTCAACGTCACCCGGCACGGCCTGGGCACCGGCCGCGCCGAGGCGATCCAGCAGCTGACCGGCCGGGTCAGGCTGACACCTATCGGCTGACCAGGGGTACGCCCAGCAGGTCCAGCAGCCTGCGGCGCAACTCACCGAACCCCGGGTCGTCCGGCGCCCGCGGGTGGTTCAGCGGCACGGTGAGGTCCGCCGCGATCCGGCCGCCGTCCAGCACGAGGGCCCGGTCCGCCAGCAGCAACGCCTCCTCGACGTCGTGCGTGACGAGCAGCGCCGCGAAGCCGTGCCGGGCCCGCAACCGCCCGAACAGCTCCTGCATCCGCAGGCGGGTCAGGGCGTCCAGCGCGCCGAACGGCTCGTCCAGCAGCAGCACGTCCGGTTCCCGTGCCAGTGCCCGGGCGAAGGCGACCCGCTGCGCCTGGCCACCGGAGAGTTCGGCCGGCCAGGCCCGCTCCCGGTCGGCGAGGCCCACCTCGGCCAGGGCCGCGCGGCACCGGGCCCGCTCACCCGGTACGCCCAGGCCGACGTTGTCGAGGACCCGTTTCCACGGCAGCAGCCGGTGTTCCTGGAAGACCACCCCGTACCGGCTGGGCACGGTGCGGTCCCCGGTGGCGTCGGAGTCGAGGCCGGCCAGGATGCGCAGCAGCGTGCTCTTGCCCGATCCGCTGCCGCCGAGCAGGGCCACCACCTCACCCTTCGCGATAGTGAGATCAACTCCGTCGAGCACCACGGCAGCGCCGAAGGAACGCCGCACACCCGTTGCCGTGACCACCGATGAACTCATGACGCCCGCAATCCGCGGCGCCATCCGAGCGCCCGCCGTTCGGCCACACGCAGCAACACGTCCGAGAGCAGACCCAGTCCCGCGTACACAAAAAGCCCCAGGACCACGACGTCGGTCTGGCTGAACTCGCGGGCCTCCATCATCAGGAACCCGATGCCGTTCTGGGTGTTGGTCTGCTCGCCGACCACCAGGCTCAGCCACGCCGCACCGATGGCCAGCCGCAGGCCGAGGAAGAGCGACGGCAGGGCGCCGGGGACGACCACGTGCCTGATCCGCGCCCAGGTTCCCAGCCCGCACGTGCGCGCCGCCTCGACCAGCCGTTCGTCGATGTCGCGGATCCCGGCGTAGGTGTTGAAGTAGAGCGGGAAGAAGGCACCGAGCGCGACCAGCGTGATCTTCATCGACTCACCGATGCCGACCCAGATGATCAGCAGCGGTACGAGCGCGAGGTGCGGCAGCATCCGGGCCATCTGCACCGGCGGGTCCACCACGTCGTCGCCCAGCCGCAGCAGCCCGGCGATCGAGCCGAGTACGAGCGCGAGGACGCCGCCGATCAGCAGCCCCACGGCCGCCCGGCTCAGTGAGCTCAGCAGGTGCTCGCCGAGGGTGCCGTCGGAGGCGAGCCGCCATCCGGTCCGCAGGACCGTGCTGGGTGCGGGCAGTTTCTCCGCGGAGATCAGGTCCGCTCGTGCGGCCGCTTCCCAGACGAGCAGGATCGTCAGCGGGCTGATCGCCCGCTGCCAGCGAACACGACGCCGGCGGACGGCCGGTGGGTGCGCGACGGCGACCTCGGTGTCCGGTGCCGCTGTCAGCGTCATCGAGCAGCCGCCCCGGTGAAGCGGCTGTCGATCAGGGACGCCGCGTCGATCTTGCCGGGGATCAGCTCGAGCGTGCTGAAGCCGTCGGCGATGGCCTGCAACTCGACACCGATCTCCGCGGTCAGCGGTGCGACCGGCTGCGCCGCGCGGGCCAGCGCCCGCTTGGTGGTCGCCTCGTCGATCTTCAACTCCGGCGCGAGGACCGCGGCGCGCTCGTCGGGATGCTCCAGCCCCCAGGCCGTGGTCTTCTCGTACGTGGCGAGGAAGGTCTTGATCTGCTCGGTCTTCCGATCGGCCGCGTCCTTGCCGGCCAGGATGTACTCCCGGTTGTTCGCCACACCCGTCGCGTCCGCGAGGATCTGCACGCCGGGCTGCTCGGCCAGAGCGAAATAGGGATCCCAGATGATCCACGCGTCGACCTGGTCGTTGTCGAAGGCCGGGCGTCCCTCGGCGGGCTTGAGGTACTTGACGTTGATGTCGGCGAGCGTCATCTTGTTCGCCTCGAGCAGCTTGACGAGCAGCCAGTGCACGTTCGACCCCTTGTTGAGGGCGATCGTCTTCCCCCGCAGGTCGGCGAAGCTCCGGTAGCCGCGCGCCGCCTTCACCAGCACGGCCTCGCTCTTCGGTGAGGGCGTGCTGGTCGCGGCGATCACGAACGGCGTCTTCGCGGCGGCCGCGAAGATCGGCGGCGCCTCACCGGTCTGACCGATGTCGATCGCGCCGGCCTTGATCGCCTCGGTGAGGGCCGGGCCGCTCTCGAAGAGCGACCACTCCACGCCCGGCGCGTCGTTGCGCGCCTTCACCAGGCTCAGGCCGCCGAACCGCTGGTAGCCGATGCGGAGCGGGCCCTCGGCGGAGGCGGTGCTGTCGTCGTTGCCGCAGCCGGCGAGGATGCCGGTCGCGGCCAGGGTGAGCGCTGCGAGAAATGCCAGTGAGCGACGCATGCCCATTAGTCTATATAATCGATAGGACTTATCGACAGGGTGGAGTTACTCGGCATTCTCGATGACCAGATCGGCCCGCTCACGGACGCGTTCCTCCGCATAGAACGCGTCCTCCTGCCGCGCCCACCTCACCCAGTGCGGCGCATAGATCTCCCCATCCCGGGCCAGGGCACGCCGCTTGCGCACCGCCTGCGGGCTTTCCAACCAGACCACACCGCAGATGTACGACCGGAGCACTCCCCCGCCCGAACCCACCCCTTCGACGACCAGCCAGTCACCGTCCGGCACCCGGTGCTCCTCGGCGTACGCCCCGGCCGCCCAGTCCCAGCGCCGCCACACCGCCGGCCGGCCCTCGGCCAGCGGCGCGAGAATCCGGTCACGCAGCGCGGCCACCCCCTCGGCGAGGCCGTCCCATCCGGCATAGAGATCGTCCATGTGGATCAGCGACGCACCCAGCCGCAGCGCCACCGCCCGCGCGAGGCTCGTCTTGCCGGAGCCGGAGCGCCCCTCGATCGCGAGCACCCGCCGCTTGCCGGGCGGTGCGACACGTCCGGACGCCCAGCCGGCGACCCGGACAGCGGCCTCGTCCGGCCATTCGGCGATCTCACCCACCCGCGCAACCTACCCCCGCCGTCACCCCGTCGCCCCCGCGCCCGATTCGTCCCCGCTCAGCCCCAGCCCCCCAGCCCAGCTGGCGCTCAGCGGGGCCTCGCGCCCAATTCGTCCCCGCTCAGCCCCAGCCCGCCAGCCCAGCTGGCGCTCAGGGGTGCCCCGCGCCCGATTCGTCCCCGCTCACGGCCAGCCGGTCAGCCCGCGAGCCCGGCTGGCGCTCAGCGGGGCCTCGCGCCCGATATATCCCCGCTCACGGCCAGCCGGTCAGCCCGCGAGCCCGGCTGGCGCTCAGAGGGGCCTCGCGCCCGATTCGCCCCCGCTCAGGGCCAGCCGGGTGGGGTTGGCGGTGGAGGGCTGCACCCGGATTGCAACCGGGGGCGGCGGCTTCGGGGCGGTAGAAGTCTCAGGCGCGGGCCGGCGTGCCCGATTGCGGCGGTACGAGCACCGCCGACCTTCGGAGACATCCTCGATGGCAGACAGCACCGAACCGCGGGCAACAACCCCGCCGGTCAAGCGCCCCGGGCAGCATGAGCTGCGCGGCTGGACGCGACTGTGCCTGTTCGTCGGCGCAATCGTGGCCGGTTTCGGCCTTGTCCTGGGCACCGGCGTGGCCGGCCCCGAGGTCTCACAGATCGTCTCCAACTTCGGCCTGTGCCTGGGCGCGATCGCCGCGGCGGTGGCCTGCCTGATCCGGGCACGATCGTTCACCGGGCGGGCGCGCTGGGGCTGGGCGCTGGTCGGGCTGGGCGTGCTCAGCTGGGGTCTGGGGCAGAGCGCCTGGATCTACCTGGAGTCGTTCCAGGGCGAGGAGGCACCGTTCCCGTCGATCGCCGACATCGGCTACGTCGGCATGGTCCTGCTCACCCCGATCGGCCTGCTGGTGCTGCCCAGCCGCGCCCAGAACCTGGCGAACCGGGCACGCAGCGTCCTCGACGGCCTGATGGTCGCCGCCTCGCTCATCCTGATCGCCTGGATCTTCGTGATCGCCCCGCTGCTCGACGCGGGCCAGGACAGCGCGCTCGCGCTCACGGTGAGCCTCACCTACCCGCTCGGCGACGTGGTCATCGTGACCATGGTCCTGTACATGCTGGCCCAGCAGCGCCGGAACGGCCGGACGTTCACCCAGCTCGCCCTGGTCGGCGTCGGCATCACCGCCTTCGCGATCTCCGACATCGGGTACGCCTACCTCAGCCTGATCGGCGGCTACAGCTCCGGCGGTGTCACCGACATCGGCTGGTTCGCCGGCTTCTCCCTGATCCTGCTGGCCGCCCTCAAGCCGATCCCGGCGTACCGCGAGGACGAGGACGGCGAGCAGCACGACGACAACGCCCAGCCGGTCGGCATCCTGCTGCCGTACGTAGCGGTCCTCGCCGCCCTGCTGACGTCGGTGGTCTGGTACTCCCGGACCGGGTACAGCAACGTCCTGTTCGTCTCCTGCATCCGCTCCGCCCTGATCCTGCTGATCATCGTCCGGCAGCTGCTCACCCTCCGGGAGAACCGCGAACTGACCCGCACCCTGGAGGCCCGGGTCGCGGCGCGCACCGCCGAGCTGCTCGCCAGTGAGCAGCGCTTCCACGCGCTGGTCCAGCACAGCTCGGACGTGGTCACCGTGGTCAGCCCGGAGGCCGACGTGCTCTACCAGAGCGAGTCCGCGCAGCGGGTCTTCGGCTATCCGGCCCGCTTCCTGACCGGCCGCCGGCTGACCAAGCTGATCGACCCGGAGTCGGGCCTGCGCATGGCTCAGGCGCTGCGGCAGGTGGCCGGCCGGCCGTACGCGACGACCGTGCTGGAGCTCCCGGTGCGGCACCGCGACGGACGGGTGCGGCAGGCCGAGATGACCATCACCAACCTGCTCTCCGACCCGAACGTGGCCGGCCTGGTGCTGAACACCCGGGACATCTCCGAGCGCAAGGAGCTTCAGGACCAGCTGGTGCACGAGGCGTACCACGACGCGCTCACCCAGCTCGCCAACCGCGCGCTGTTCCGCGAGCGGCTCGCCGGCGCGCTGCAGAAGCGCGAGGACGGCGGCGAGGTCACCGTGCTCTTCCTCGACCTCGACGGGTTCAAGGAGGTCAACGACAGCCTCGGCCACCTGGCCGGTGACCAGCTGCTGGTGCAGGTCGCCGACCGGCTGCGCGCCTCGGTGCGCGACGGTGACCTGGTGGCCCGGTTCGGCGGCGACGAGTTCGCGGTGCTGATCGAGTCGGCGCCGGGCACCGGTGACGACGAGGCGGCCCTCGTCGCCCAGCGGATCATCGAGGTGCTCGAGGAGCCGTTCGCCAGCGAGGCCCGCAGCATCCACGTGCAGGCGAGCATCGGCCTGGCCGCGGCCGGCCTGCTGGCCACCGCCGGCCTGCTCGCGGACGCCGAGGCGGACATCGCCGACCAGCTCATGCGCAACGCCGACCTGGCCATGTACAAGGCGAAGTCGGCGGGCGGCAGCGGCTACGCCAGCTACGACCCGGAGATGCTCTCCGGGCTGGTCGCCCGGCTGGAGCTCGAGGCCGACCTGCGGGTGGCGCTCGAACGCGGTCAGCTGCGCCTGCACTACCAGCCCACCATCGACCTGGCCACCAGCGAGGTGATCGGCTTCGAGGCGCTGGCCCGCTGGCACCATCCGGAGCGCGGCCTGATCCCGCCGGGCGAGTTCATCCCGATCGCCGAGGCCACCGGCCTGATCGTGCCGCTGGGCCGCTGGGTGCTGGGCGAGGCGTGCCGCCAGGCCGTCGAGTGGAGCAACGCCGGCGAGGGCCGCCCGGTCAAGATGGCGGTCAACGTCTCGGTACGCCAGTTCGACCGCACCGATCTCGTCGGGGTGGTCGCCGGAATCCTCGCCGAGACCGGTATGCCGGCCAACCAGCTCTGCCTCGAGATGACCGAGAGCGTGCTGATGACCGACACCGACGACAACCTCGAGCAGCTCGTACGGCTCAAGGCGCTCGGCGTGACGCTGGCGATCGACGACTTCGGCACCGGTTACTCCTCGCTGGCCTACCTGCGGCGGTTCCCGGTCGACACGCTCAAGATCGACCGCTCGTTCGTGGAGCGGCTGGGCGCCCTGACCGACGACACCGCGCTGGCCGACACCATCGTCCAGCTCGGCAAGAGCCTCGGCATGGAGACCGTCGCCGAAGGCATCGAGGAGCTCGGCCAGCTCGACGCGCTGCGCGAGATGGGCTGCCACTTCGCCCAGGGCTACTACTTCTCGCGCCCGGTGCCCGCCGAGGAGGCCGGCCGGCTGTTCCTCGTCGGCTCCAAAGTCACCGCCGCCTGACCCCGCACCGCCAGATCCGCCTTCCCCCCGCCCCCCGCTTTCCCCCAGGAGATCCGCATGTCCCTCGGCACCGTCATGTCCGGAATCCCGGGCCAGTGGCCGACCAGCCTCGCGCCCGCCATGCTCGAGGCGATCGGTATGGCGACGCCGTACCTGGTGACCGACCTGGACGTGGTGGCCGGACGGCACGCCGCTTTCACGGCCGCGATGCCCGGGGTGCAGACCTTCTACGCGATGAAGTGCAACCCGGCGCCGGAGATCCTGCGCACGCTGGCGGACCGCGGCTCGAGCTTCGAGATCGCCTCGCTGGGTGAGCTGCGGATGCTCCAGGCGCTCGGCGTCGACCCGGCCGGCGTGCTCTACAGCAACCCGGTCAAGCCGCCCGCGCACATCGCCGCCGCACACCGGGCCGGCCTGTGGCGGTTCAGCTTCGACTCGCCGAACGAGCTCGCCAAGATCGCCGAGCAGGCTCCGGGCGCCGCGGTCTACGTACGCCTGCGCGTCGACGACAGCACCAGCGTGTTCCCGCTGTCCCGCAAGTTCGGCACCGACGCCGACGACGCGTACGAGCTGATGCTGCTCGCGCGGCAGCTCGGGCTCCGGCCGTACGGCGTCACCTTCCACGTCGGATCGCAGTGCGGCAACGCCGGCGCCTACCGGAACGCGATCGCCGCCGCCGGCGCGCTGATGAGCCGCCTGCGCGCCGACGGCATCACACTCGAGATGATCGACCTGGGCGGCGGCTTCCCGGCCCGGTACGTCGCCGGCGTACCCACCATCTCCGAGATCGGCGACGTCGTCGCGGCGGCCCTGGCCGAGCTGCCGTACCGGCCCGCCCTGGTCGCCGCCGAGCCCGGCCGGCACCTGGTCGCCGAGTCCGGCGTGATCGCCGCGACGATCATCGGGCGCGAGCGGCGCGGCACCGAGAACTGGCTGTTCACCGAGGTCGGCGCCTACCACGGTCTGATGGAGACGCTGCAGACGCCGGGCGGCTGGGACTTCCCGCTGTGGACGTCGCTGCCCGATCACGCCGGCGCACCGCAGCTTCCCTTCACGGTCACCGGGCCGAGCTGCGACAGTTCAGACACCATCGGGTACGGCATCCTGCTGCCCGCCACCCTCACCGTGGGCGACGTCCTCTACCTGGGCAGCGCAGGTGCCTACACGCTCGCGTACGCCTCGGCCTTCAACGGTTTTCAGCCGCCCACGCCGATCTTCGTCGGCACCGGTGTGCCACCACGTGACGACCGCTGACCTCGCCACCGGGCCCGGCCGCCGCAGGGCCGGGCCCGGTGGCATGCGCCGGGCCGGCCGGCTGCGTGAGCTGCTGGTCGCCGGCATCGTCGACTCCTTCGGCATGGCCCTGGGCTGGACCGTTGTCGTCCTGATCGCGATGGCGCGCGGCGGGCTCGCCGAGGCCGCCCTCTACAACGCCGCCATGCTCGTCGGCGCGGTGCTCTCCGCGCCGGTCACCGGCTGGCTGGCCCGCCGCTTCAACGGCCGTACGCTGATCCGCGGCGCCGCCGGGGTGGAGGTGGTGCTGCGCCTCGGTGTCCTCGCCGGCCTGGTGGCCGGCGCACCGTCCTGGGCGATCGCGGTGGCGATCGTGGTGATGCACACGGCGGCCTGGGCCGGCTTCGCGGGCATGCGCGCCGAGGTCAGCGCGGTGGACGCCTCACCTCGGTCGATGACCCGCTACGTCATGTCCATCATGGGCGTGGAGGCGGCCGGCACCGCGCTCGCGGCGCTGCTCCCGACCGGCCCGTCCGGCTACCCGACCGGGTGGCTGCTCGGCACCATCTACGTCGTCTATCTGGGCTCGTTGCTGCCCACCGTGCTCTGCGCCCGGCGGGCCCGGATCTCGCCGACGCCCACCTCGGCCGCCGTACCGGTCGGGCACTTCGGCAGCAACCCGCACGCGTTCGTACCGGCACCCCGGCCGGCCGGCCGCGGCCGGCACGCGCGGACGGCGGCCACACCTGCCTGGCGCCTGCCCACCCCCCGGCTGCTGCTGGCCGGTGGCGCGGTCATGCTGCTCGCCGCCGGCCCGACGCTGCTCGCCGTGCCGGTCATCGACGAGCTGTACGGCGGCGCCTGGGTGGCCGGTTCGGCAGTGGCGTTCTGCCTCGGCACACTGTTCGCCGCGATGGCCGTCGCCGCGATCGGCCGGCTCAACGTGCCCGCCCTGCTGCGCTGGCCACTCTGGGGCCTCGGCATGCTCGCCGGCTGGGTCCTGGCGCCGCTGTCCGCACCGATGGTGCTCCTGGCCCAGTTCGGTGCGGGCCTGGCGCAGACCGCCTTCGAGGGTGACATGGACGCCCGGGTGGCCGCCGAGGCGGAACCCGAGTCGGTCACCCGGGACCTGGCGTACGCGGCCTCGGTCCGGGCCCTGGGCGGCGCGGTCTCCGTACGGATGCTGCCGATGATGATCGCCGCGCCGTCCATCGGCCTGGTGGCGAGCGTCTCCGGCCTCATCCTCGGCATCGTCTCGGTGGTCGTCTGGGCCGGCCTCCTGGTCGCACCCCACCTGTTCCGCCGCCTCGCCCACTGACCGCACGCCCACCGCCGGACCGCCCGGTCCCGGCAGAACAGCTATCAGTCGATGCCGTGGATGCGTAACTCGGCGAGGACCTCCGGGGCCGGCCAAGCGTCCACCCGGTACCGCGCCGGCGCCAGGATCGGCTCCGGTTGCAGGCCCGCCTGCTCCTCGACGTGGCGCCACGGCACCCGGAACTCGATGCCCGTACCGGGGCGGGCGAAGGCCACCGTGTCGGCGCGGGGCAGCAGCGTGCTCGAGCCCTCGACCCAGGTGGCGATCGTTTCGGCGGGTCCGCCGTCCGGTGGCTCGACGGCGATCAGCCGGCCGATGTGCACGTCGACGCCCGCCTTCGCATACTGCTCGGTGAGCCAGTCGGTCTGATTGGAGTACTCGGTGAGCGCGAGCACGGCGTCGGCGCGGCGGGCCAGCAGGTGGTGCGGGTGGCCGGACGGCGGCGCGTAGGGCACGACCGCGCCCGTGGAGCCCGCGACGTAGCCGACCGGCGACAGGTACCGCACGGCGTCCTGGAAGTTCTTCTCGACCAGGGCGTAGAGCGGGTCGGCCCCCTCGTCCGGCAGCGGGGCGAGCAGCAGCGTGTTGTTGTCCGGGGCGAAGGCGAGCACCGGTGAGCCCATCTTCTCGCCGACCTCGGCGAGCCAGCCCGGGGTGAGCAGCAGCGAGGTGAAGTAGCCGTCGCCGTCGTCGATCATCCGGATCACGCTGGCGCCGCGCGGCCACTCCTGCTCCAGCGAGCGGCGGGCGATGTCGGCGAGGTTGGACCGGGCGGCGGTGAAGACCTCGTCGGCGGGGACTCCCCACTCATCGAGGCGATCCGGGATGACGTAGGCCATCGCCTCCGGAGTGTCGATCACGACGAGCTCCCGCAGGAACGGCATCGCGGGCCGGGACAGCGGCGGGCGCAACCCGACCGGACCGGCGACACCGAACGTCACCGGCCGGATGACCGGGCGCAGCTTCGGCCGTACCGTTGCCCAGGTGTCCTCAGGGGGTGGGGCCGCCATCAGGCGGACCAGTTTCGCCAGGCGTTCCCGGCGCTCCGCCTGGGTCGCGTCGGCGGTCTCGCGATAGACGTTGGACAGGTAGAGACGGGCCGGACCGGCCGCACCGATGCGATGGATCGCGATGGCGAAATCGTCCGGCTGGTAGACAGCGTGCTCCACCCCCGGGGTGCTGCGGGCCACCCGGAGGGCGAGCTGGGCGAACCGGCGCTGCGGCGAGCCGAGGAATCTGTCCAGCAATCCCATTGCAGGGACAGTAGCCGACCGGCACCCGGTTCAAGAGAGCCGTCGCCCGGGAGGCGATGCCTCGCGGCGCCCGAGCCTGCCCGAATGCATCGCCCGCTGTCGCTGATCTGCCTCTGGAACCGGCCGGGCCCTGCCGCCGGAACCGGCCGCGGCCGGGCCTGGAGCTGACGGTGCCCGGCAAAGTAAACTAAGTTGACTTCGCCCCTTCCGGAAGGGATCACCACATGCCTCTGACCGCAGCGAACACCGTCGGCGACTGGCTGGACCACCCCGTCGGCGGGCCGGCCCTCCGCGACCTCCTCGGGCAGGGAGGCTTCGACGAGTCGGCCCTCGCACCGGTGCGGCAGCTGCCCCTCCAGCAGATGGTCGCCCTCAGCCAGGGCCGGATCCCGCAGGCCGTCGTCGACGGCCTGGTGCTGCGGGTCAACGACGGTGTCATGCCCGAGGAGGACACCACCGGAACCGAACGGATCGTCGAGGGCCGCTTCCGGGGACAGACCGTGATCGTCACCGGCGCGGCCTCCGGCATCGGCCGCGCCACCGCGTCCCGGATCGCGCGCGAGGGCGGCCGGGTGGTCGCCGTCGACATCAGCGGTGAGAAACTGAAGGAGCTGGCAGCCGAG
This sequence comes from Actinoplanes sp. GCM10030250, assembly GCF_042666575.1. Taxonomy (NCBI): domain Bacteria; kingdom Bacillati; phylum Actinomycetota; class Actinomycetes; order Micromonosporales; family Micromonosporaceae; genus Actinoplanes; species Actinoplanes sp. GCM10030250. The sequence goes on from NZ_JBHTDO010000004.1 coordinate 126,837, forward strand.
GTCGACGTCGTCGCGGTCATCGCCGACATCACCGAGGACGAGGACGTGGCCCGCATCGTCGAGGCGGCCGGCGAGCGGATCGACGGCCTGGCCAACGTCGCCGGCGTGGTCGACGACTTCAGCCCGATCCACGAGACCTCCGACGAGATCTGGCGGCACGTCTTCACGGTCAACGTCGACGGCGTCTTCAAGCTCACCCGCGCCGTGGTTCCGGCGATGCTGACGGCCCGGCGCGGCGCGATCGTCAACGTGGCCTCCGAGGCCGCCCTGCGGGGCAACGCTGCCGGGGTCGCCTACACAGCGTCGAAGCACGCCGTCCTGGGCATCACCAAGAACACCGCTTTCATGTACGGCCCACAGGGCATTCGCACCAACGCCGTCGCCCCCGGCGGTGTCGCCACCGGCATGGCCAAACCCGCTTCCTCGTCGGAGTTCGGCCAGACGCGCACCGGCCCGTTCCTGCGGCTGATCCCCCCGGTCGCGCTCGCCGAGCACCTGGCAGCCTCGATCACGTTCCTGCTCAGCGACGACGGCGTCAATCTCAACGGCGTGGTGCTGCCCTCGGACGGCGGCTGGTCGGTGCAGTGAGCAGCTCTTCCGCGGCGCATCCGTGGCGCTTCCGCGGCGCTTCCGCGGCGCTTCCGCGGCGCTTCCGCGGCGCTTCCGCGGCGCTTCTATGGCGTGAGGACTTGCTGGAGTAGCGCGCCGTAACGAACCACCAGCTCGCGGGGATCGGTGGCGACCAGGCGCTCGTCACCGACCACCCACAGCGCGTAGAGCAGGCCACCCACCACCGCCGCCGCGAGCCGCGCCCGCAGGTCCGCGTCCGCACCGGACAGCCGAGCGCGTACCGGCGCCACGAACGTACCCTCGTGGATCTTCTGCAACCGGACCCTGATCTGCTCCTCGTTGCTGCCGCGCACCAGCGCCAGATAGACACCACGGATGTCGTCGTCGGCGAGCAGCCGCTCGACGAAGCGCTCCCCGAGCTGCTCCAGCGGCACATCGAGCAGCGGCTCGTCGTCGAGACTGAGGTCGACGGTCTCCAGGAACAGCAGTTCCTTCGTACCGAAATGGCGAATCACCAGCGCCGGGTTGCTCCTGGCCAGTGCGGCGATGTCCCGCACCGAGGTGCGCGCGAACCCACGCTCCCGGAACAGCCGCGAGGCCGCGGACCGGATCTCCTCCCGCGTCGCCTCACCACTGCGCCTGGCCATACCCTTTCCAGCGTACGCGGGACACCCCCCGCCCCCGCACCAGCCCCGCCCCCGCCGGCACCGCCCCCGCCGGCACCGCCCTCAGCAGCCCCGCCCTTGCCGGCACCGCCCTCAGCAGCCCCGCCCTTGCCGGCACCGCCCTCAGCAGCCCCGCCCTTGCCGGCACCGCCCCCGCCGGCACCGTCCGATCGGCCGCTCGGTCACCGCCGCGGGCGTCGGGCATGGTGGCGGGTTGGCCCCGGAGGGTCACGGTACGGGCGGAAGGCCGCACTCAGGCCGCCCGACGGCCAAGGCATCCCATAGCTGACACGCCTCTAGCCCTTGGGGGCCAAACCCCGGGCCGATCGGGCCCCGATTCCCCCGAACGAGGAAGGTCGTCCGTCGACTCGTGATCGGCTAACCGGGTCAGAACAACCACCCAGAAAGGTATGACATGCGCAAGGCGACACGGGGCCTGACCATTGCCGGTATCGGGCTGCTGGCAGGAGCGGCACTCGCGGGCCCGGCCCAGGCAGCACCGGACAACCCACCGCCGGAAGGACAGAACAGCGTCGTCGGCTACTACGACACCCGCCAGGCCTGCGAGGCGATCAGCGGCCTCGGCTCGAGCCTCGGGGTCTGGGATCCGAACGGCTGCCAGAGCGCACTGCACGGCCTGCGGCGCGTCTTCATCCTCTACGCCGAGTTCGACGGCGCGGCACCGGCCGCCTGGCCGATGTGGCCCGCCGACGGCCAGGGCGGCCCCGGTGGTCCCGACGGCCAGGGTGGCCCTGGGACGCCTGGCGGACCGGGAGCGCCTGGCGGACCGGGAGCGCCTGGCGGACCGGGAGCGCCTGGCGGACCGGCGACCGGACCGACCACTCCGGAGGCCCCGGGCACACCGGCTCCGGCTGACACCACGGCGCCGGCACCCACCAACACCACGGCGCCGGCACCTACCGACACCACCGCTCCGACCACCCCGGCACCAGCCGACACCACCGCACCCGCTCCGGACGACACCGCTGCACCCGCGCCGGACGACACCGCTGCCCCGGCCGAGCCGGCACCCGCCGACACGACCGCTCCGGTGACGGAGACCCCCGCCACCGAGCCCGCGGCCGACACGACTCCGGCCGATGTCGCCCCGGGCGATGTGGCCCCGGCTGACACAACCCCGGCCGATGTGGCACCCGCCGATGAGGCTCCGGCCAGCGAAACTCCGGCCGGCGAGGCCCCCGCTGGCGAAGCCCCGGCCGACGAGGCCACAGCTGCCGACACCACAGCCAGCAACACCACGGCCAGCGACACCACGGCCAGCGACACCACGGCCAGCGACACCACGGCCGCCGACATTGCGGCCAGTGAGGCCGAAGCTGCCGACGCCGCAGCCGCCGACGCCGCAGCAGGTGAGGCCGCAGCCGCCGAGGCCGCGGCCGCCGACGCCGCTGCCACGGGTATGACGGTCACCGACGTCAGCACCGGTCCCGCCGCCATGATCCCCTGACGGGTGTCACCACACCCTGACGGGTGCTGAAAGCGATCCGCGGCGGCCGGGACATCCCCGGCCGCCGCGCACCGGATCAGCCGCCGGCCATCGCACCGACGATGAGGTACGGCTCCTCGCCCTTCACCACCCGGTCGGGCAGCGGGGTGTCCGGCGACTCGTTGGAGAGGTCCTCCTCGCACGCGAAGAACCGCACCAGCGGCCGACGCTTACCGGTCTGCCGGTCCCGCATCGTTCCGACGAGCATCGGGAAGCGCTCCTCGATCGCGTCGATCACGCGCCGCTGGGTCACCTCGCCGCCGACCTCGACCTGGACCTCGCCGCTCACGTGCGCCAGGGTCCTCAGGTGCGGTGGGAGCACCACCCGGATCACGGCAGCACCTGGACTTCCACCGAGAGCACCGGCGGCAGGTCGCGGACGATCGCCGTCCAGCTGTCACCGCTGTCCGCGGACGCGTAGACCTGGCCGCCGCTGGTTCCGAAGTAGATCCCGCACTCGTCGAGGGTGTCCACCGCCATCGCGTCCCGGAGCACGTTCACGTAGCAGTGCTCCTGCGGCAGGCCCACAGTCAGCGGCTCCCACTGTTCGCCGCCGGTCCGGCTGCGGTAGACCCGCAGCTTGCCGTCCATCACGTAGTGCAGCGAGTCGCTGGTGATCGGTACGACGTAGAGCGTCTCCGGCTCGTGCGCGTGCACCGCGATCGGGAACCCGAAGTCGGTCGGCAGGTCACCGCTGATCTCCCGCCAGGTGTCACCCGCGTCGTCCGTACGCATGACGTCCCAGTGCTTCTGCATGAACAGCGTCTCGGGGCGGGACGGGTGCATGGCGAGCCGGTGCACGCAGTGCCCGACCTCGGCGCTCTGCTCCGGGATCCCCTGGGACTGCAGTCCCCGGTTGATCGGCTGCCAGGTGACGCCGCCGTCGTCGGTACGGAACGCCCCGGCCGCCGAGATCGCGACGAAGATGCGGTCCGGGTTCACCGGGTCGAGCAGGATGGTGTGCAGGCACATGCCACCGGCGCCGGGCTGCCATTTCGGGGCAGACGCGTGCGTACGCAAGCCGGTCAGTTCCTCCCACTTCTGGCCGCCGTCGCTCGACCGGTAGAGCGCCGCGTCCTCGACCCCCGCGTAGACGATGTCCGGGTCGGTGCGGGACGGCTCGAGGTGCCAGACCCGCTTGAACTCCCACGGGCGCGGTGTCCCGTCGTACCAGAGGTGGTCGCCGATCTCGCCCTGGTAGGCGAAGTCGTTGCCGACGGGCTCCCAGTTCTTCCCGCCGTCGTCCGAGCGCTGGATCAGCTGGCCGAACCAGCCGCCGGACTGCGACGCGTAGATCCGGTTCGGGTCGGCCGGCGAACCGTTGACGTGGTACATCTCCCAGCCGGCGAAGTGCGGGCCGTCGACGGTCCACTCCTGTCGTCTGCCGTCCGAGGTGAGGATGAAGGCGCCCTTGCGGGTGCCGACGAGCAGTCGAACTCCACTCACTTCCGCTCCCTCCGTTGCAAGTTTCCCGTTACAGGTGATACAGCCGTGTCAACGGCATCATCACCCATCCGGGCCTTCGCGTGGGGGATTAGGACTGATGTTCGACCGGACGGGTCAACCCTGCAACGCCCGGGCCATCTCGGCCTGCTCGGCGAGGACCTCGTTCATGCGGGACTGCACACTGTCCATCTTGCCGATCGTCTCGCTGGTGGTGTGGATGCCCGCGGCCACCGTCTCGGCGCTCGCCTGGATGCCGGCGATCTGGTCGGCGACCTTCTTGGTGGCCTCGGCGGTCTCCCGGGCCAGTTCCTTCACCTCGCCGGCGACCACCGCGAAGCCCTTGCCACTCTCCCCGGCCCGGGCGGCCTCGATGGTGGCGTTGAGGGCGAGCAGGTTCGTCTGCTCGGCGATCGACTCGATGATCTTGATGACGTCGCCGATGGCGGCCGACGCCTGACCCAGCGCGGCCACCTCCGCGGTCATCGCCGAGGCCCGGTCCACCGCCTGCTCCGCGACCGAGGTGGCGTCGCCGCTGGCATTGCGCAGCCGTTCGACGGTGTCCAGCAGGGCGCGGGCGTTGTCCGCCGCGCGCTCGGAGCCTCGCATCACGTCCAGCCGCTGCGAGACCAGCTGCTGCACGTTGCGCAGCGCGGCCGCCCGCGACTCGGAGAGGTCGATGTACTCGGTGGTGAAGAAGTCCATCGTGCCGACGATCCGGTCACCGCTCATGATCGGGAAGCAGACGCCGGAGCGCACCCCGGCCCGCTGTGCGGCGGGTGCGCGGACGCAGTCGGTCAGTTCGGCGAGGTCACGGACGAAGACCAGGTCCCTGGCCCGCCAGGCGCGACCGGAGAGGCCGGTTCCCTCGGCGAACGTGGCGGCCAGCGTGACCCGGCGGAACTCGTCACCCGCCGAGCCCGACTCGACCTGGAACTTCAGCACGTTCTCGTCCGGGTCGACCTCCCAGTACGAGCCGTACGCCCACCCGAACGCGGTGCGCACGCTGTCCAGGGCCATCCGGATCGCGACCTTGCTGTCCGACGCCGCGCCGAGCCGGGTGACCACGTCGGTGACCGCCGACCGGTCGTCGGCCACCTGGCGCAGCTCGGCCGCGGCGACGGCGCTCTCCCGGGAGCGCTCGGCGATCCGGCCGATGGCGGTGAACTTCTCCCGGCGAGGGGCGTCCAGGTAGAGCGGCTGCGCCGAGTAGTACTCGAGCACCGCGTGCACCTCGTTGCCCTTGACCACCGGCAGGACCACCGCACCGACCATGCCGGCCTTGAAAGCCGCCTGGCAGCGCCGGCAGTCACCGCACTCCTCGACCGACTCGACGTAGACCGGCTGACGGGAACGGAAGGCCTTGCCGATCACGCCGGTGTCGATCGGCAGCACACTGCCGCCGGTGACGGCTTTCAGGTGGGTGCTGATCGCACCGGCCTCGTGCACCAGGCGCAGCTGGCCGGCGCCCTCCGGGATCCAAACCGCGCCGTAGCCGAACGAATACGACTCGACGGTGCTGGCCACGGTGATCCGCCACGCGCTGGACTCGTCGACTGCCGACTCGAGCGCCAGCACCAGATCCTCCAGCGCCTCGATCTCGCGGGGCGTGGGACGGGAGGGTTCCGGGCTCGCCGGACGGGAACCGAACAACCGCACGCTGTCACTCCTCAACTCGCCGTATACCAGACACATCGGCCCGCGGGCGACGAGATTAAGCGTCCCGGCAATCAGGGGCGCAAGCGCCGATCGGCGGGCTGGGCGGGGGTCAGGCTCCGGTGAGCCGGAGGGCGGCCCAGAGGGCTGTCACCGCTGCGAGCAGACCCAGGGGTACGGTCAAAGCGCCCAGCCGCACGAAGTCCGAGGTTCGCGGCGCTTCGTCCCGGGCGTGCAGGATCCGCCGCCAGAGCAGGGTGGCGAGCGACCCGGCGTAGGTCAGGTTCGGCCCGATGTTGACGCCGATCAGCACCGCCAGCAGCAGGCCGGGTGACGACGACACCGCCGGGAGCAGCACCAGCGTGGCCGGCAGGTTGTTGAGCAGGTTGGCGAGGACCGCCGCGAGCACCGCCGCACCCAGCAGCCCGAGCAGGTCGGCGTGCCGCGGTACCAGGCCGTCCACCCACTCGCCCAGCCCGTTGGTCCGGACCGCGAGGACCACCACGCTGAGCGCGACCACGAACGCACAGAACGCCGGGTTCGCCTCGGTGAGCAGTTCGATCGGCCGGAGCGTACGGCGGCGCAGCAGCGGGACGGCGAGAGCGACGGCACCGAGGGCCGCGGTCCAGGCGGGTTCGACGCCGAGCGGGTGGAGGAGGGCGAACCCGGCCAGGGTGAGCGCCAGGACGGTCAGGGCGTAGCGGGGTGCCGGGCCGGGTTCGGCGGGGGCCGGCGCGGCGGGTTCGGCCAGGTCGGTGGCGAAGAAGAGCCGGAAGACCAGATATTCGACGGCGATCACGGCGAGCCAGGGTGCGGCCATCAGCGCGGCGAAACCGGCGAAGGTGAGGCCGCTGGCGGCGAACGCGAGCAGGTTCGTCAGGTTGGAGATCGGCAGCAGCAGGGACGCCGAGTTGGCGAGGTGGGTGCAGGCGTAGGCGTACGGACGGGGGCGGACACCGGCGCGCGCGGCGACGGCGAAGACGACCGGGGTGAGCAGGACGACAGTGGCGTCGAGGCTGAGTGCGGCGGTGGTCAGCGCGGCGGCACCGAAGACGGCGCCGAGCAGGCGTCGCGGGCTGCCCCGTCCGGTGCGGGCGACGACGGCACCCGCGTACTCGAAGACACCGTGCCGTTCCGATGCGAACGCCAGCACCAGGATCGCCGCCAGGAAGGCGACCGTGGGCGCGATTGCCCGTACCTCAGAAAGAGCCGCAGCCGGTGTGACCAGCCCCAGCAACACGGCAAGCAACGCCGCGGGCACCGCGGCGGCGGCCTCGGGAAGTCCCCGGGGCCGCGTCACCGCGAAGCTGAGCACGCCGCCCAGCAGACCCAGCGCCGTGATCATCGGCGCTTCCGGCACTGTCGACGCATGGCTCGCACGGCCGGGTCATGTGCCCGGAGGCGACGCCGCCCAACCCGCCCGGTGCCGGAGAACACCCTCCGCCGACTGCCGCAAACGCCCTCGCCGACCGCCGGAGAACAGCTCGTCCCGGCCGGGAACGCAAGCCCGGCCGGGACGAATCAGGTCATGTCAGGCGGAGATCCTCCGCCAGGGTCGGCTCAGGTCAGGCGGGGACGTCCTCGGTCGGGAGTTCGGCCAGTGGCCGCAGTCGCAACTTGGTGATGGCCCGGCCGGTGATCTCCACGACCTCGGCGGTGTGCCCGTCGATCGCCACGGTCTCCCCCGGCGCCGTCGGGATGTGACCCAGCCGGGCGAGGACCAGGCCCGCCACGGTCGTGTAGTCGCCCGCGTCGAGCTCCTCGACGTCGACACCGATGTCCGGCAGGTCGTGGATCGGGAAGGTGCCGGGCAGCAGCATCGCGCCGTCCTCCTCCCGGATCACCGACTGGACGTCGCGGTCGGTCTCGTCGTAGATCTCGCCCACGATCTCCTCGACCAGGTCCTCCATCGTGACGATGCCGTCGATCGCACCGCGCTCGTCCACCACCATCGCGAACTGCTGACGTTGGACGCGCAGCTGGCGCATGGCGTCGGACACCTTCAGCGTCTCCGGCAGGAAGAGCGGCGTGAACATGTGGTCCCGGACCGGGCCGGCGGCGCCGATCAGGTCCCGCAGGTGCACCACGCCGAGCACGTCGTCGAGGCCCATCGGACCGGTGACGGGCGCTCGCGAGTGGCCCTCGGCGACCAGCCGGTCCAAGGCCTCGGGCGCGGGTGTGTCGGCCGGCAGGACCAGCACGTCGCGGCGCGGCACCAGGATCTCCCGCAGGATCCGGTCGGCGATCTCGAACGCACCGCTGATGATGGTCCGCTGCTCGGCAGTGATGTCCTGCTGCTGCGCGACCATGTCGCGGATCTCCTCGGTGCTGACCTCCTCGCGACCCGCGTCGGGGTCACCGCCGGTGATCCGGACCACCAGGTCGGTGGACTTGCCGAGCAGCCAGTTCACCGGGCGCGAAAGGGTCGCCAGCACGTCGAGCGGGCGGGCGACGAGCATCGCCCAGCCCTCGGCGCGCTGCATGGCGATCCGTTTCGGCGCCAGCTCACCGATGACCAGGGTGAAGAACGTCAGGACCATGGTGACCAGCACGATCGAGGCCGGTTCCGCGGCGGTGCCGAGGAAGCCGAGCGGCTTGATGAGCGGCTGGGCGAGAGAGACCGCCGCGGCGGCCGAGGCGAGGAAACCCGCCAGTGTGATGCCGATCTGAATGGTGGCCAGGAACCTGTTCGGGTCCCGGGCCAGCTTGGCGAGTGTCCGGCCGGTGCGGGACTGCCGCTCCAGCCTCTGCAGCTGGCTCTCCCGGAGCGAGATGAGAGCCATCTCGCTTCCGGAGAAAGCCGCGTTGAGCAGCACAAGCACTACGACGAGGACAACTTGCCACCCGTATCCGCCCACGGCGGAAATCAACCCCTTCGCTGTTGGAGATGCGAAGTTCCGAGACTACCCAGGAAACCTGGGAGCCATTCTCAGGGAGGCCCGTGCTCTCATCACGATGTGTCCGGGTCAGTCGCGACGTGCCTGAGTCAGTCGCGAGGTGCCTTCGCCTGTGCGGCGGCGTCCCGGCCGGCGCGGTAGCCGAACACCACGGCGGGCGCGATCGTCGAGCCCGGACCGGGATAGGTGCGGCCCATCACCGAGGCGGTGGTGTTGCCCGCGGCGTAGAGCCCGGCGACCCCCACCACCCGGCCCTCGGCGTCGGTGAGCAGGCCACCCTTGGTGCCGAGGTCACCGGGGACCAGCTGCACGGCGGTGAACGGGCCCTTCTCGAGCGGGCCCAGGTTCGGGTTCGGCTTGACCGTGGGGTCGCCGTAGTAGTTGTCGTAGACCGTACGGCCGCGGCCGAAGTCCTCGTCGACACCGCTGCGGGCGAAGCCGTTGAACCGGTCGACGGTGGCGCGCAGCCGGGCGGGGTCCATCTCGCACGCGGTGGCGAGCTCCTCGACGGTCGCGGCGGAGCGGACGATGCCCGCCTCGCGCAGCTTCTTGGTGCCCTGCAGGAAGGCGTTGAACAGGTACCGCCGGCGGTGCCGCACGTCGAGGACGAGCCACGACGGGATGGCCGGAACGGTCCGGTTCCGCTCCAGGATGGCGTGCCCGAAGTCGATGTAGCTGGCCGACTCGTTGGTGAACCGGTCACCCGCCGAGTCCACCACGATGGAGTACGGCATCGACCGCTCGGAGAGCACGAACTGGTGGTGGTCCCCGCCCGGCAGCGGCACCGAGGCACCCCACCAGGCGTCGTCCATCAGCTCCAGGCGCGCGCCGGCCTCCGCCGCGATCCGGATCGGCTCACCGAGGTCACCCTCGGCCGCCGAGCTGAAGCCCGGTACGCCGTGATGCTCCTTGCGCCAGGCGGTGTTGTGCGCGAACCCGCCACCGCCCAGGATCACGCCTCCGACGGCACGGATGCGGGTCGTCGTACCCCCGGCGGTGGTGACCTCGGCACCGATGACCGCGCCCGTCTCGTCCTTGACCAGGCCCGTCAGTGGTGTGTTGAGCGAAAGCTCGACGCCTTGGCGGAGAAGGATCGTGAGCATGCTCGCGGTGAGCGCCGAGCCCAGACCGAAGAGCCGCTTGCCGCGGACAAGACCGAATATCGTACGGAAAACGAAGCGCGCGCCACGAACGAAGCCGTCCGGAGTGGACCAGGCACGGGAGAGCAGCCAGACGTCGTCGGTCTTCAGCGGAGCGGGCAGGCTGTCCCGGCCGCGGAACGTCGCGTACCAGTCGCCGAGCCTCTTCGTGTCGAACGGTTCGACCTCGATGCCGCGCCCGACCATGCCACCGGGGCGGTCGGGGTAGTAGTCCGGGTAGTCCTTGGAGGCGACCCACCGCACGCCGAGGCGCTCCAGCAGCGCGTACACCTCGGGAATCGTCTCGACGAAGGCCCGGCGCCGCTCCGGTGAGCTGGCCGGCCCCGCCTCGCCGATCGCGGCTTCCAGGTAGGTGAGCGCCTTCTCCACCGAGTCGTCACCGCCGTGCTTGCGGATCAGCGGGTTGGTCGGCATCCACAGACCGCCGCCGCTGAGCGCCGTGGTGCCGCCCCACTTCCCGGTGCTCTCCACGATCAGCACGCTCGCACCGGAATCCGCGGCGGCGATCGCGGCGCTCATGCCGGCCGCTCCACTGCCCACCACCAGCACGTCAACTTCGCGATCCCAAGTCTGGGTCATGACACCTCTCCTAGCCGCTCGGCTATGCGGCAAGGTAGCCGATCGGCTAGGGAGCGACAAGGTCTCGCTAGGATCTGCCGGTGATTGGTAGCGCGAGGGACCGGGTTCTGCGAGCCGCTCTGGATCTCTTCGGCGAACACGGCGTCAGCGGCACGTCGCTGCAGATGATCGCGGACGAGCTCGGTGTCACGAAGGCGGCCGTCTACCACCAGTTCCCCACCAAGGACGAGATCGTCCTCGCCGTGATCGACCCCGCCCTGGCCCGGCTCGAACCGATCGCCGAGGCCGCCGAGCGCCGCCGCACCCCCGCCGCCCGCCGCCGCGTCGTGCTCGCCGGCGTCGTAGACATGGTCGTCGAGTACCGGCGGCTCTCCCGGGTGCTCAGCTTCGACCCGGTGGTGAGCCGCCTCGTCCGGCAACACCCCGCCATGACCACCGTCAACCGTCTGGTCACGCTGCTCACCGGCACCGACCCGGACGGCGCCACCCGCGTCGACGTGGCGATGGTCGCCGGCGGCCTCGTGCTGGCCGGCACCGAGAACGCCCTCACCGACCTCGACGACGAGACGCTGCGCCGCCACCTGCTCACGACCGCCGCGCGAACCTTACGGGTGAGGTTGTCGGACGGCTGACGGACAGCCCGCACAAAGAGGCGTTGACTGCGGAACATGCCGCTGAAGAGATACGGCGTGCTACGCGCCGCCGTCATAGACCGCCGGATCGAGACCACCGACACGCCGCACTACCAGATCCATCTGCGCGCCGCCGGTGTCGATTACCGGGCGGCCGTAAACGTACGGTCACAGCAGTCCCCACCGGACCTGCTGTACCTGGGACTGGACCGGTTCCAGCATCCGGTCACCGACAAACTCCGCGACCTGCCCGACGGCTTCAACGAGCTGGAGAGCCGGTCCGGCGGAACCGCCCTCGACTACATCCGCGGAAACCTGTTCCAGCGCGAGCAGATGCGCCCGGTACCCACCGCCGCACCCGGCCCGGAGAACGACCTCGGCGACTTCCTCGACCACTACGTCCAGCGCGCCCTCGGCGATCCGGGTGCCCGCGCCTACGTGTTCGGCGAGGCCTGGGGCCCCGAACAGAACAAACCCGACAAGATTTTCGGCTTCGCCCCCGGCAACGGCGTCCACGACGTCCACATGAACCAGGGCAACGCGGGCCAGTTCGCCGGCGACAACGGCGTACACCAGGACGGCGCCCTGCTCCTGCACTTCCCCGCCGCCGACGACTGGGTGGCCGTCTTCCTGGCCTTCCAGTCCCAGGTCTTCCACACCGACGACATCACCGGTCACCCACTGTCGACAGTGCCCCACCCCGGCCCCGGCCCTGGCCCTTCTGAGCCCGACCATCTGATCCGGATCGTCGCCGCCCTGGTCAACCCGGTCGGCCCGGCACCGGAACCGGAGACGGTCACGCTGCTCAACGCGTCACCCGCGGAGATCGATCTGACCGGGTGGTCACTGGTGTCGCCGACTACGCAGCCGGTGTCCCGCCAGCCGCTGGAGGGACGCCTCGGTGCGGGCGCGATCGTGCAGGTCCATCTCACGCCGCCGGCCGCTCTGGGGAACCGCGGCGGAACGCTCACGCTGCTGGACGCCGACGGCCTCAAGGTGGACGGCGTCGCCTGGACCGCCGACCAGGGCCGCCGAGAAGGCTGGACCGTCGTCTTCTGATTCATGGCTAACGGGTGCGCCCACCAACGCTCGGCGGCATCTATTCACCGCAGTGACTGGATGATAACGGGACAAAGCGGGAAGCGCGGAAGCGCAACCACCCACTTCAGCCCGGCGCCGGCGCTACGACCGGAAGTGGTCACCTGATCGCTGCGAAAAGGCGGGACTGAACACGACCGTACAAAATGATTGAAATGATTGAAAGCGGTCACCCATGCGAATAGCGCCGCCACCACCGCAAAGCGCCGCCACCACCGAACCGCGCCACCACCGAACCGCGCCACCACCGAACCCGACACCGCCGAGCCCGACACCGCCGAGCCCGCTACTAAATCGGCTCCGCTTCGAGGAGGAAACGGGAACCGCCCGCCGGATCAGGCTCGTAATGGACGTCGCCGTGATTGGCGCGGGCCAGACTACGGACGATGTAGAGCCCCAGCCCAGTCCCCCGCACCGTCCCCGCATCTCGCTCAGCACGGGCGAGACGGTCGAAAAGGCGGGGACGGAACTCCTCAGGAACCCCCGGCCCGCCATCCTGAACGCACACCGTCAAGAAGGAACCGGACGACTCGACGCAAACAGCAGAGGCACCGCCGGCGTATTTCGTGGCGTTGGAGAGCAGATTCACCATGATCTGCTGGAAGTGCCCGGGGTGAAAGAGGATCCGCGCATCGGCACCGCGGACCGGCAGGTGACCGTTTCCGGTCGCCTTCAATGCCTGTCCGATCTCGGTGTGGACGCTGATCTCCTGGCGGACCGCGCTGATGTTGCCGGCGTCGATGGTCACCATGGCGAGCACCTCGCGGACGATGTCGTCGAGTTGCTGGGCCTGACGCCCGATCACGGCTACGGCGCGGCCGTGCGGTGAGTCCTCGGCCAGGTCTTCGGCGAGCAGGTCGCTGTAGCCGAGGATGGCGGAGAGCGGGTTGCTGATCTCGTGGCCGAGCATGCCGATGAGGTCGAGTTTGAGCTGGTTGGCCTCCTCGAGTTCGGCGTTGCGCTCGGCGAGGGCGGCAGCGGCCAGGTCGCGGGCACTTTCGGCGGCGCGGCGGGCGGAGACGTCGGTGGCGACGACGATCAGGTGTTTGGGGCGGCCGTTGGTGTCGCGGACCAGGGAGACGGTGGCTTCGATGCCGACCCAGTGGCCGTCGGCGTGGCGGATGCGGGCGTCGTGGATGTAGGACTCGGCCTCGCCGGCGAAGAGCTGGGCGATCTGCCGCTGGGCGTGGATCCGGTCGTCGACGCTGAGTAGTTCTTGGTCGATGTTGCGCCCGGCCAGTTCGTCGGGGCGGCGGCCGACCATCGCGGCGAAGGCGTTGTTGACCGCGATGAGGGTGCCGTCGAGCGCACGGATGACCTGCCCGGCCGCGGAGTGGGTGAACTGGGCGCGGAAGCGCTGCTCCTTGACCGCGAGGGCCTGCTCGGCGGTGCGGGCAGCGGTCACGTCCGTGTTGACCTCCAGCACCTCGGCCTCAAAGAACCCGGAATTGGAGTCCGGCCGGTGAACGACCTGGCGGCTGAGCACCGTAACGGTACGGCCGGACGCCGTGAGCCGCTGCAACTGCCCTTCCCAGCGCCCCTCCGCCGCCAAGGCACGCTCCTGCGCGAGCACGGAAGCGTCAGCCGGACCGAGCAGCCGATGGGTGACAGTCCCGCGGGCGGCTTCGAGCGACCACCCGTACAGCTCCTGGGCCCCCTTGTTCCACCAGCGGATCCGGCCGTCGAGGCTGCGGATGATCACCGCCGCCGGGATCAGTTCCAGCAGCTTCGCCTGCTGGTGCAGGCGGGCGTTGGCGGCACGCTGCGCGGTCACATCCTCAACCTGGACCATGACGTACGAGGGAGCCACCACAGCAACCCGCACGGATACCCAGATGGTGTGCCCGTCCTTGTGCAGGTACCGCTTCTCCGCACGAACCGACTCAGTCCCACCGGCGAGCATCTCCCGCAGCGTGAGCTCGGTCGCCTCCACGTCCTCCGGGTGCTGCAGGTCCTGGAAGCTCATCCTGGTGAGTTCCGCGGTGGTGTAGCCGGTGATCGCGGACATCGCCGGGTTGACCTGGAGGTAGCGCCCGTACGAGCCGGGGTCGATGCTCGCCACGATCAGGCCGAGCGGCGAGTTCTCGAAGGTGAGCCGGAACCGGGTCTCGCTGGCTTCGAGGGCGGCGAGCGCCCCGGTCCGCTGGGCGAGCAGGGCCGCGTTTCGCGCGTAGTCGTCGGCGTGCATCAGCGCGGAGGTGAGGCTGGTGGCTAGCAGTTCGAGCTGGTGGGCGTCGGCGGCGTCGAACGCGCCGGGCGTGCCGCTGGCCACCTTGAGCACGCCGATGGTCTCGCCGGCCTGATGCAGCGGCGTGATACACATCGATCGGATCCCGGCCGCGCGGCAGGCGTCCCGGTTCACCCGGGGGTCGGTCTCGGTGTCGGTGCAGCGTACGGCGGTCCGCCCGGCGATCGCGATGCCGCTGAGCGAGCCGTGTGCGGAGATTCGCAGGCCGGCGTGCGATGCCAGGGTCCCGGCGACGGCTTCGTAGACGAGGTTCTCGCCGTCCTCGTCGAGCAGTTCGACGACGGCTCCGGTGGCGGCCGGGAATCCGATGATCGCCTGCTCGGCGACCACTGCCAGGGCCGCGTCCCGGTCGTACGCGACAGCGGTGACCGCCCGCTGCGCCTCGATCGTCGACAGCAGCGCACTGGTCTGCCGGGCGGCCCGTTCCGCCGCCGCCCGCTGCTGCGCGGCGTCACGCAGGAACGCGTAGAAATGCCGCTCGCCCGTCACCGCGTGCCGCAGCCGTTCGAGTTCCGCCCGCTCCCGGGCGTCGAGAGCGCAGGTCTCCGTACTGTGCACCGTCACCACCGCTCCCCAAAAGCTTCCGGCAAAGCGAATCGGCAGCCTTCCCCGGTAACTGAGGCGGTACCGAGGAACCGAGCCGGGAACGAGGCGAAACAGAGGCGGGATCGAGGCGAAACAGAGGCGGGATCGAGGCGAAACAGAGGTGGAGCCGGGGTTCAACTCTCGGCGCCGGCGCGGAACACCCCGTCCAGCATCAAGTCGACGGCACGGTCCGCCGCCGCCCGGGCCGCCGCAAGATCGTCGGTGCCCTCGGCGACTCCCTGCACCATCGCGAAGAGCAGGGCCAGGTCCTCGGGCACCAGGTCGGCCCGGACGTAGCCGTGCTCTCTCGCGTACCTCATCGGGCCGGTGACCGCGGCGATCGCACGCCGCCGGTATCGCTCCTGGGTGGCCGGGTCGAGCCGGCGCACGAGGCTGACCAGCCCGCGCATGGCGATCTGGGTGTGCAGGACCTCGCAGAGCAGGCTGCGGAAGTGGGCGGGCTGGCCGGCGTGCACCGCGACGAGCGCCTCCAGGCGGTCCAGCTGGTAGGTGATCACGGCGGCGGTGAGCGCGTGCCGGTCGGCGAAGTGGCGGTAGAGGGTGGCCTGGCCGACCCCGGCGCGGCGGGCGATCTCCGGCATCAGGGCGACGGCCCCGCCGTGGGTGAGCACCTCGCTGGCGGCTTCGAGGATGGCCGCACGGTTGCGCAGGGCGTCACGGCGACGTGCGGTCGGGGTCCCGTACAGCACCTGCCACCCCCTTTGCTACCGACGAGTTACGTTACTTGCCGGTAACGAGAATGTCACCATCGTCGAATTCTCAGAACCGCACCCGATCAGATCGAACGGGGAGCGCCGGGCCCGGAGCCGAGGAGATCTAATCCGGACGCCGGCCAGGCACGGAGGCCCGGCCGACGGCGGGCGGCGACATCGGATGCGCCGATCTCGGCCCGGCCCCGAACCCGTCCCCCTCGACACCATCGGCCGGAGCGATCACCGGAGCCGGAGCCGGTGCGGCCCGCCCCCTGACGATCAACAGCAGCCCCACCAGTAGCCCCAGCCCCAGCACCACCCCGCCACCGATCCAAGGGCCCCACGGCCGCCCCGCATCACCACCCGGAGCCTCCACCACCGTCTCGCCCGTGAACGCCAGCTCCTCCGTCTCCACCCGCACCCCCACTCGGGCGGGCAGTTCCGCGGGCGTCGGGAAGCGCACCAGATAACGCCCGCTCAGCGTCGTCTCCACCTGATCCAGAGCGGGCACCACCACCGGATCCCCGGCCGGCGCGAAGAACCCACCGGTGCCCGCCGCCGCCCCCGACCAATAGCCGGCAGCGGCAGCCGTGCCGACGACCACCAGGATGGTCCCGCTCGCCCGGTATCGCGCCGCGACCTGCTCCGCGCTGGACCCGCCCGCGTCGGCAGCCGTCGTGTAGAGGACGACGACCCGCCGGCCGTCCGCCGCCTCCGGGAACTGATCCGCGGCGAGATCGAGCGCGGCCGCGGTGTCCCGCTCCCCGCCGGCCCGGACCCCGTCGAGCGCGCGGACGACACCCGACGCGCCACGCTGCGGTTCGGTGATCGCCGCGGCGGGCGCCCGGTCGGGGATCACCACGGACCGGGTACCGGAGGGCGCGCCGAGGACGAACCGGGCGGCCGCACTGAGCCAGGCGGGCAGGGTGGCCGCGCCGGCCGACGAGGCGTCCACCACGAGCGTGACAGCCAGCCCGTCCGCGACCACCGGCTCGAGGCGCGCGCTCCGGGCCACCCCGTCGTGGGTGACGGTCACGGCCTCCGTCCCACCCGGCGGTCCGGCCCCGAGATCAACCACGACCGTCGTCTCACCCCCGGCCACCATCGAGGCCACCACCGGAAGCGGAACCGGCGCGGGCAACGCCGAAAACGCCGACAAACCCACCAGGATGCCCGCGGCCCTAGACCGGATCGGCGTACGCGATGACATTGTCGCGATAGCTCCCTCTGCTCCGATCGAAGCCCCCACCGCACGTCACCAGCCGCAACGTCGCGTCGAGGGTCGGCGCGTACACCAGTTCGGTGGGAAACTCGTCCTTGGGCACCCGCGAGATCCGGCCGATCCGAAACGTCACCGTGCTGCCGTCCCCCCGTTCGACGTGCACCAGCGTCCCCACCCGCGCCCCGGCCAGCCCGGCGAACACACCCGGCCCCGACTTCGAGTCGACATGACCGAGAATCACCGCCGGCCCGGGCTGCCCCGGACGCGGACCACCCGAGAACCACCCGGCCACATCGGGATCAGCGGGCACCGCGACCGCACCGTCGGCCTGCACCCCGAGACGATCCAGCCGGCTCTCCACCCGCAGCTCAGGGATCCGCAACCGCACCGGGACAGCAACCGCCGCATAGTCAGCGTCCGATCGGAACCGGTCAGCAACTATCGGCCCGCCCGCTGCCGCCGGCCGATCCGGCTGCGTTCCGGAAACCCGCTCCGCGCCGGCCAGACCGAAAATCACCATCAAGAGCAGCGAGCAGACGTACGCCCACCGCACGCCGCCCATCTCAGCGCTCGCCGCGAGCGAGTCCGCCGTACCCCGTCTGTGCCCCTCCGCGCGGTAAGCGCGACGCCACGCTCGCACCGAAGGCGTCCGCCAGGTCCCGGGCCAGGTCGAACCCGTGCTCGTAGGTCGAGTAAGCGATGTCGTGCGCCGCCGCGTAGTCCTTGGCCGCGTACGCGTCCGCGTGCCGCAGCAGCATGTCGTCGTGCCCGGCGAAGGCCGCGGCCAGTTGCGGCGTGGTCATCCGCGCACCGGTCGCCCCGCTCAGGAACGTGGCGATCTCCCCCTCGTACTCCTTCAGCTTGGACCGCACCCGGTCGCGCCGCTCGTTGTCACCCGCCGCCGTCGCCCCGCCGTACGCCACGAGCTGCTCCACGTGATAGCCCCACAACCGCTGGAAGCGCCGCGCGGTCGTCGTGCCGAACAGGCTGTCCATGGCGGCCGTCAGGTCCCGGGTGTTCGCGTTGATCATGCGGGCGGCCGCGTCGAAGTCGGGGGTGTTCGCGACCGCGGCCCGGGTCACCTCGCCGACCAGCACGACGTGTTCGGCGAGCAGTTTGCCCAGCTGGGAGCGCAGGCGCCAGACCGGTTCGCGCAGCGCCGGGCGATCCCGGGCGGGCAGCAGCGAGTCGGCCAGGGTGAGGCCGAGGTCGTACATGTGGCGGTAGCCCTCGCGGTAGGCGCGGTCGGCGGTCAGGTAGTCCTGCGCGGCGTACGCGTCGGCCTGCTCGGTGAGGTGCTCGACGTGCATGGCCAGGGCGTGGTGCGCGGCGGACGGGCTGAGCCGGCCGTGGGACTGTCCGGCCAGGAACGCGCTGAGCTCACCCTCGTACTCGATCAGCTCCTCGCGGGCGTGCTCCCGGGCGGCGTCGTCGTGGGCGGCCAGCGCGCTCGCGTAGGCCACCAGCTCGACGACGTGTTCCGCCCACATCGGACTGAACTCGTTGACCATGTCCTCGCCGAACAGCTGGGCCATCAGGTCGGTCATCGCGTCGGTGTTCTTGCCGAGGGCGGCGTTGGCGGCCTGGACGAAGTCGTCGTCGCCACGGATCCGGCTGCGCATGAGACCGGCCGCGAGAACCGAGTGCTGACCGAGGAGCGCCTGCAGGCGTACGGCAAGATCTGCCGGATCGGCGGGAGCGGACCACCGCACGGTGACCACAGCCTGGTCCTCGCCTGTCGCCCGCGCCGCCGGAGGCGAGGGCGAGACGGCCAGCAGGAGTGCGCAGAGAACCGGGATCGACCGGCGTGAAGTCCGCATGTCGCCTCTTCGCCGCAGCGTCCGCAAAGGAGATCCAACGCGGCCGACGTTACGCCGATCGTCCGAAGCGTGGGAGACCCGAGCACAACCGGAAAGCCGACAGTTACTGTTTGCTTGCTTGCAGTAATGTCGGTGAGGTTGCTGACGAGGGCTTTCCCTGCCAGGTGCAAGTCGTTCGAGGTGCAGACATTCGAGGTGACGGCATGACGCCTCCGGGAGAGATCATCTCCGGGCGCTACCGCATCATCCGGCCGCTCGCCGCCGGCGGGATGAGCCGGATCTGGCTCGCCGCCGACGACGCGGCGAAAGGCGCCCCCCTGGTCGTTGTCAAACAGTGCACCGTCCCCGAAGGACTCGCCCCCGCCCAGCGCGAGATCGTGCGGCGATGTGCGCTGCCGGAGGCGCGGGCCGCCGCCCGGGTGCGGCATCCCAACGTCATCCGCACCCTCGATGTGCTGCCCGACGACGACGGCCCGTGGATCATCATGGAATACCTGCCGTCCCGGTCGCTCCAGGAGGTCGTGGAGGAGTCCGGCGCCCTCCCACCGGACCGGGTCGCCGCGATCGGCCTGGCCGTCCTGTCCGCGCTGGCGGCGGCGCGCCGGGCCGGGCTGCTGCACCTCGACGTCAAACCCGGCAACGTGCTGATCGCCGACGACGGCCGGGTCGTGCTGACCGATTTCGGTCCCGCGGTCACCCCCGAGGCCGTCGAGACCCTCACCGACGCCGGCGTGGTGCTCGGCTCACCCAAGTACATCGCCCCGGAACGCCTCTTCGACCGGGTCTCCGCCGAGCAGTCCGACCTCTGGTCGCTCGGCGCCACCCTCTACCACGCCGTGGAGGGCCGCCCACCGTTCGTCCGCGAGACCACCTCCGCGATCCTGCGCGCCCTGGCCGACAGCCGCCCCGACCCACCGCGCCGCGCCGGCCCCCTGACGCCGGTACTCACCGGCCTGCTGCTGCGCGATCCCGCCGACCGTCTCACCGCCGGCCAGGTGCGCGCCCACCTGCACCGCATCGCCAGAACCGGCCAGCCGGCACGATCCCGGGCGCGCACAGTGCTGCGCCGCCGGCTCTCCGCCATCGCCGCCGCGTTCACCCTCTTCGCCATGCTCACGGCCCTCAGCGCCAGTGCCGACGGCAACCCCTCTTCGCGTACGCCTGAATCAGTCGCCGTCCCGGTCCCCGCCTCCGCCGCCCTCGCCGCCCTGCCCCCCGGTTTCGCCTGGTGGCAGGACCCGAGCGGCTTCCGGGTCGCGCTGCCCCGCGGCTGGCGGGCGACCACCGGCCCGGGCGACTCCGTCGTCTTCACCGGCGCCCAGGGCGGTCCGGTCCTGACCGTCAGCCGACGACCGGAGCAACCGCCGGACGTGGTCACCGCCCTGCTCGCCGAAGAGCAGAAGGTGCGGCTCCCCGCCTACCGGCGCCTGCGTATCGAAGCGCTTCCCACACCATCGGGCGCCATCTGGGAATACACCTTCCGCGCCGGCGACGTGACCATGCGCGGCCTTCACCGGGTGGCCGGCGGCTATCTGCTGGAGTGGAGCACCGCCCGCACCGCCTGGGCCGACGGCCTGCCCCGGCTCACCGTCATCCTCACCACGTTCAGCCCGATGCGCGGAATGGGATCTTGAATTCATGGTGAAGTAAATTCGCATTGATACTGTACGTCAATAAACCGCAACGCTGCGCCAATACATGCGCCGGGTGATTTCACCATCACCAATCGTCACTTGGTCTGGTCAGGCGGCATGTGCCGGTTCGTTACCAGCAAGTATTTATGCCGAATCGATAAATTACGCGGAGTATTTGCAGCGGGGCGTCTGCTGAGCGAGTACTTTAATCGACCACAGCTGGGTCCCTCTTCTGATCGTCCACTGCCTGGAGCGCTGGAGAGGCGACCCCCTCACATAGGAGCACCATGCCCAAAAACGAATCAGGAGACGTCACGGCACGGCTGGACGAGCACCAGCGAACCGAACGCCTCCTCCGCTATTACCAGCGCGCCTCGATCTTTCTCGTTGTCACCGGAATGATCAAAGGTTTGATCGGAATCGCCATGCAACCCGCCGAAGAGATCATTTGGTGGGCGAATCTTGGCCAGCTTCTGCTCTGCGCGCTGGCAGCCCTGTGGATTGCCGCGCCTTACCGGCGGCGCATTCGCAAGGCGTTGACGCGGATTTTCGAAATCCTCCCGGAAAAGCCCTGACAGCTCACTTCACGAGCCGGCGACCGAGCACTCCGTCGAACGAACGAAGAGGTGACTTTCGTGCAGCAGAAGACGCCGCCGTCGACCCAGCCGACCTTCGAGTCCTTCTATCAGGAAAGTTTCGCCGGGGTGGTCGGCCTCCTGCTCCGCCTCGGGGCTGACCCGCACGAGGCGGAGGACGCGACCCAGACCGCCATGATCGCTCTGATGTCGCGCTGGGACAGCGTCCATGACCCGGCACCATGGGTCCGCGTCGTCGCCAAGAACACCTGGCTGCGGTCGGTCAGCCGGGCGCGCGGCACGATCCCCGCGGGATCCGCGGCAGACGTCGCCGAGACTGTCCCCTCGGACGCCGCAGAGAACCCCGAGACGCGGCACTCGTCCAGCCTGGAGCAGCGGGCGGCGCTGGGACTGCTGCGCACGTTGCCGCTGGCCCAGCGGGAGGTCCTGGCACTGACATTCGACGGTCTCCAACCCTCGGAGATAGCGGCGGTGACCGGCAAACCGGCGAAGATCGTGCGCTCCAACCTGACCCACGCCCGGCGCCGGCTACGCCATCGGATCACCGATTCACCCGCACCGGTAGCTGGATCCGCCGCTCCGATCGAACTCTTTGCCTGGAGCGCGGAGCGGCGGATCCCCTCAAGGTGCGAGCAGCACCCCGTCAATGGCCGCGAGGCGTGAGACCTCGTACCGGCACACCTACAAGAGTCGTCGCGCCCCGCAATCGCACAACCTTTGTGATGCAGGTCACATTCACTCGCGCCTTCGGAGGTTTCCTTGTCGTCAACTGAGCGGCGGCGCCTGATACCACCCGTCCGCCCCACCCCACCGAAGCTCGGTACCGATGCGGATGAACTGGCCCGGTGGGCGCGCAAGCACGACGCGCGCAATTCGCTGGAGCAGTGCCCCGAGCTGGACGCCCTGGTCAACGACAGCGCTCCCACCCGGGACCTGCTTCGTGCCCTCGGTGCCGACCCACCCGAGGCGGAGGAGGCGATGGACAACTGGATGGCCAACCTGACGCTCAGCTGGAGCGCAATGGACGAGCCGGCACGGATCGCCGAAGCGCTGGCGTTGGTGTTCCTCCTCCGGCTGCGCTGGCAGAGGGACAGCATCCGAGCCACGTACCGGGGACGGCACTCGGCTCAGGCGCCACAGCCCGCGGAGCCGACCACCGAGATCTGGTTCGAGCAATACCTCGCGTTCCTCGGATCCGAGGAACGCGATCTCGTCACGATGGTGCTGGCTCCCTGGTCACCGGCGGAGATAGCGGAGGCACTCCGGACGCCGGCCAGCGGGCTCGCGATCGAGCTGTACCGGAGCGGGACCCGGGTGACCGACCTGAGCGAGTTGTTCATCAGTGAGGAGGGCCTACCGTGAGCGCGGATCAGACCGACGACACCCGCGCGGAAATCCGGGCCCTCGTCCGCGACCTGCTCGCCCGGCGCAAACTGGAGCCGACCGCGTTCACCGCCGACGATCGGCTGGCCCTCACCGAGAAGCTCAATCGTGTCAAGGCTCGGCTGCGCGACACCGGGCTCTGGGGTTTGATGCCTGACCAACTCCGGCAGCTCGCCCAGCAGGAAGCCCAGTGGGAGGCCACCGCCTACCGGACCGCCTCCGAAATCATGGCCAAGGCACGCTCCGCCGCCACCGACGTCGAACTCTCCGCCCGATGCGAAGCCGCGCAGATCACCGTGGCTGCCGAGACCAGAGCTGCACGGCTCCTTGCCGAAGCCGAGCGGACAGCGCAACCGCCCGGCCGTAACCGGGGGAGATTCCCGGGTTGCCCCGGGCAGAGGACGGCACGACTGAGCCGGGAGAACCTGGACTCCAAACGCACTACCCTGTGGCCGCACCTGGTCGAACACCTGGCAACCCGGGTCGAGTACAACGAAGCCGTGCACCTGGCCGGCAAGACTTTCGAGATCGCCGAAACCCGCGCGGGAACCTTCGACTCGTCCGGCCAGACCTTCTTGGACTGGATCTTCCAGATCGCCGACGACGTCTGCCTGGACCACGCGACGGCCACCGAGGCCCATCGGGTGGTCCGGCCCGAGCCACAGTTCCACAACGTGCGGGCCTAGGCGCGGACCGCGGCGACCTCGGCGATCTTGTGGAGGAGGTCGTGGGCGGTGAACGGCTTCTCGATGAAGGCGATGTCGCCGTCCAGCACGTGCGTGGTGCCGAGCAGCCCGTTGCTGTACCCGGACATGTAGAGCACCGGCAGCTCCGGCCGGCTCTCGTGGATCAGGTCGGCCAGCCGGCGCCCGGACATCTCCGGCATGATCACGTCGGTGAGCAGCGCGTCGCAGCCGTGCTGGCGGAACAGGGCGAGGGCCTCCTCGCCGCCGGTCGCGGTCAGCACGTGGTACCCGCCGCGGGCGAGGATCCGGGTGACCACCCGGGCCAGCGCCGGCTCGTCCTCGACGACCAGGATCGTGCGCCCGTCGCCGGGCGGGGGTGGTGCCTGCCGGAGCGGTGCCGCGGGGTGCCGGCCGGGCAGGGCGACCATCGGCAGGTAGATCCGGAACGTCGTACCGACACCGGGCTCGGAGTAGACGTTGAGGCTGCCGCCGGCCTCGGTGACGATGCCGTACACGGTGGACAGGCCCAGGCCGGTGCCCCGGCCCCGCGGCTTCGTGGTGTAGAACGGCTCGAAGATGTGCGACGCCACCTCGGCCGACATGCCCTCACCGGTGTCGCTGACCAGCAGCCGGGCGTACCGGCCGGCGGGCAGCGGCGGCTGCATGTCCACCTCGTCGCCGTCCAGGGCCGCCGCGTTCGCCTCCAGCACCAGGGTGCCGCCGTCCGGCATCGCGTCCCGGGCGTTGATCGCCAGGTTCAGGAGCACCTGCTGGATCTGGCCGGGGTCGGCGTGCACGACGACCGGCCGCGCCGACGGTACGGCCATCAGGTTGATGTGCTCGCCGATGGTGCGGCCCAGCATGGCGTGCACCTCCGCGATCGCCGCGTTGAGGTCGACGTCCTGCGGCTGGATGGTGTCGCCGCGGGTGAAGGTGAGCAGCTGCCGGGTCAGGTTGATGGCCCGGTCGGCGGCGACGCGTACGTGCTTCAGGTCGGTCTCGACGTCCTCGTTACCGGCTGCCGCCTCGACCGCGAAGTCGGTGTAGTTCACGATGATCGCCAGGATGTTGTTGAAGTCGTGCGCCACTCCACCGGCCAGCTTGCCGAGGCTCTCCATCCGCTGTGCCTGGTTGGTGCGCTCCTCGATCGCTCGCTGCCGCTCGGCCGCCTCCTTGGCCGCGGTGATGTCCCGCGCCACCGCCGAGATACCGGTGACCCGGCCGTCCCGGTCCCGGATGGCGGCGACGGTCAGCGCCGTCTCTACCGGGGTGCCGTCCTTGCGGAACCGCCGCGACTCGTAGTGGACGCCTCGCTCGCCACGGCGGATCCGGCCGATCACGTCCCGTTGCTCGGCGGCGCCGTCCGGGTCGGCGAGCAGCGACGCCGGTCTGCCGATCATCTCGGCGGCGGTCCAGCCGAACAGCCGTTCCGCGCCACCGTTCCAGGCGGTGACCAGGCCGTCCATCGTGAGGCCGACGATCGCGTCGTCGGTGTGCTCGGCGACAGCCTCGAGGGTGGCGCGGGCCTCCAGCTCCCGGGCGTCCGCCTCCTGCTTGTGCGCGTGCGCCTCGGCCAGCCGGCGTTCCGCCAGCGGGTCGGTGTAGATGGCGCCGGCGTTGACCAGGACGCCGTACCGGCGGCGCAGTGTCCAGTAGTAGAGGCCGGTCAGGAAGCACACCACGTTCAGCACGGCGAGCACCCAGACCCAAATCATCGGCACCGAGTGCTCGGCCTGGTCCAGGTTGCGCACTGCGAGGAAGGTGTGCAGGCCGTGCGTGGCCGCCGAGGTCAGGAAGATCAGGGCGGTGGCGACCGCCAGCTTGTTGCTGCGCAGCTGCCCGGCACGGGCGACCGGCACCGCGACGGCCACCGCGATCGCCGCATAGGTGACCATGGTGCCCAGGTTGCCGACCAGGAAGAGCTGTTCCGGCATGGTCGTCTGTTCGGACAGCGCCGCCGGTATCTGAGGCTAACGATCCTCCTCCGACGATCGGCGGGTATCGGGGGCTCGCGCCCGCGGAGGACAATGGGCGACCTTGATCATCGACATGAGGGAGACGGCTCAACCGTGCTGGTCGGGATCACCGGAGTTGGCGCCCATCTGCCGGAACGCGAGGTGACCACGGCCGAGCTGCAGGACAGCGTCTCGCGCTCCGGCGCCGTACGCCTGCCGCGCGGCCTGTTCACCCGGCTCACCGGCATCCAGCGCCGGCGGATCGCCGGACCGGGCGAGTACGCGTCGACGCTCGGCCTGCACGCCGCCCGTGCCGCCCTGGCCGACGCCGAGCTGGACCCGCTCGACGTGGACCTGCTCCTGTTCGCCTCGGCCAGCCGGGACATGGTCGAGCCGGCCACCGCGCACATCCTCCAGGACTCCCTCGGCAGCCGGGCCCACGCGCTCGACGTCACCAACGCCTGCAACAGCTTCGTCAACGGCATCGACCTGGCCCGCTCGATGATCCTGGCCGGGCGGGCGCGCCGGGCCCTGGTGGTCACCGGCGAGACACCGTCGCGGGTGATGCGCCCCGGTGTCGCCGACCTGGCCGAGGCGCGCCGCTCGTTCGCCGGTTACACGTTCGGCGACGCGGGTGCCGCTGTCGTCGTGGAGCCGGTGGAACGCGGCGGCATCCTCGACATCGACACCGAGACCCACTCCGAGCACTGGACGGTCGGCGGGATCGCGGGCGGCGGCTCCCGGCATCCGCGCGGCGACGAGCACACCTACTTCGCCGGGGACGGTCACCGGCTGCGCGGCGTCTTCGAGAAGGTCGGCGCCAGCATCCTGGACCGGGTACGCGCCCGCACCGGCCTCGACCACGGCGACTACGCCAAAATTCTGGTGCACCAGGTGACGCTGCCGTACCTGGACCGGTTCGTCGAGGTGACCGGCGTACCGCGGGAGAAGCTGGAGGTGACGGTGACCGGGCTCGGCAACATGGCGAGCGCCACCCTCGGCGTGCAGCTCGCCCGGATCCGCCCTGGCCTCGAAGCCGGCGACCGGGTGCTGTTCCTCGGTCTCGGCGGCGGGGTCAGCATCATGACGATGGTCTGGGAGTGCTCGTGAGCGGCCGCCTCTGGGTGGTGGTCCCGGCCTTCAACGAGGCCGCCCGGATCCCGGCCACCCTGCGGGCGCTGGCCGCGCAGACCGACACCGCGTTCACCCTGCTCGTGGTCGACAACGGGTCGGCCGACACCACCGTGGAGGCGGTGCGCGCGTTCGCGGACCGCGCCCCGTTCCCGGTGCACGTGCTGACCGAGCCGGAGAAGGGCGTGGGCTGCGCGGTGGACACCGGCTTCCGGCACGCCATCGCCGCCGGTGCCGAGCTCATCGCCCGGACCGACGCGGACTGCCTGCCCCGGCCCGGCTGGGTCGCCGCGGCGCGGGCCGCCCTCGACGGCGGTGCCGGGATGGTGTGCGGGCGGATCACCGCGCGCCGTGACGAGCACGGACCGGCCGGGCGCGCGTTCTTCGCCGGGCTGGTCGGGCTGGCCGCGCTCTTCGGCCGGTTGCGCCCGGCCCATCGCGGCGGCGGCTATCTGGCGCCCTACCGGATGCACGCCGGCAACAACATGGCGATCACCGCGGAGCTGTATCAGGCGTGCGGCGGGATGCCGCGACGGCCGTCGCCGACCGACCGGCTCTTTCTCAATCGGGTACGGCGGACCACCACCTCGGTCGTGCACAGCCGCACCATGGTGGTGGAGAATTCCACCCGGAGAATCAGGGCGTACGGCGTGGTGCGCACTGCCAAGTGGTACCTGGACCGGGGCAGCGGTGTCCTCGACCCGGACCCGAGGTGACCGTGCTCGTCGATCTCCGGCCGGGTGACGACTCGCCCGCTCTGCTCCGTGGCCGCTCCACCGTCACCCGTGGTGACCTGGCCGAGCTGCGCGACCGGTATGCGGCCGCTCTGCACGCGCGCGGGCTCCGGGCCGGTGACACGCTCGGACTGGCCGTGCGGCCGGGGCCACGTGCGCTGGCGGTGGTGCTCTCGGCGTACCGGATCGGTGTTCGGGTTGCGGTCCTGGACCCCTCCGCCGGACCGGACGTCCTCACCGCGCGCCTCGCCCTGGCCCGTCCGCATCTGATCGTCGCGGACGCGGCCGCTCAGGCGGTCGCCGGCTGGGCGGCGCCGCTCGCCCGCCGCGCCGGCCTCGCCCTGCCCGACCTCGCGGCACTCGCACCGACCGTGACCGTGGGCCGCCGCCTGCCCGGCAACGCACCCGCCCTGCCGATGGGCGCCCCGCCCGCACCGGAGTACGACGGCGACGGTGACGCGGTGATCATCTTCACCTCGGGGACCACCAGCAGCCCGCGCGC
Organism: Actinoplanes sp. GCM10030250; assembly: GCF_042666575.1. Taxonomy (NCBI): domain Bacteria; kingdom Bacillati; phylum Actinomycetota; class Actinomycetes; order Micromonosporales; family Micromonosporaceae; genus Actinoplanes; species Actinoplanes sp. GCM10030250. Next base: position 154,253 of record NZ_JBHTDO010000004.1, read on the forward strand.
GGTGGTGCACACCCGGTCCGGCCTCGCCACCGGGTTACGGGCGGTGTCCGACCTGGTCAGGCCCTGTGCCGGGATGCCCGTTCTGGGTGGGACCTTCTTCGTGATGCTCCCGTCGCTGGCTGCCGGGGCGCCCGTCGCGCTCCCCGCGCGCCGCGTCCGCGCTCTCGGCCGGCAGATCACGGCGTTGCGTCCGCAGGCTGTTTATCTCACCCCGCCGCAGTTGCGGGCGGCGCTCGACGGCGGTGTGCCGTTCACCGGGCGTGTCTACAGTGGCTCGGCGCCGGTCTCCGCGAACCTGCTCAACCGGGTCCGTGCGGCCGGCGCGGATGAGGCCTGGGGTGTCTACGCGCTGACCGAGGTGTTCCCGGCGGCCGCTGTCGAGGCTGCCGACAAGTCTGCTTTTGATCGCGACGGAGACCTGGTCGGCGAGCTCCTGCCCGGCGTCCGCGCCCGCATCGGCTCGCTTTCCCCGCCCGGCGACCACCCGCCGGGCGTCCCTTCTCATCTCGGCGACCAATCGCCGGGCGAAAGTGGCCAGCTGTTGCTCGCCGGCCCCGGGGTCTGCGATCGATACCTCGGCGCCGAACCGCATGAATGGGTCGCTACCGGTGATATCGCCCGCCTGGACGGTCGCCGAGTCGTCCTGGGCGGACGCTGCAAGGACATGATCCTGCGCCGCGCCGAGAACATCTATCCCGGCCTCTACGAGCCCGGCCTCCACGTACCCGGCGTCTCCCTCGCCGTCCTGGTCGGCGTCCCGGCGGGCGACGGCGACGAGGAGGTGGTCGCGATCGTGCAGACCGCGCCCGGCGCGAATCGGGCCGACGTGCAAGCCGCGCTGCGCGAGCCGCTCCGGCGGATGGGCGCGGCCCGGCCGGACCGCGTGCTCTTCGCGCCGGTCCCGCTCGCCGGCCGGTCCCGCAAACCCGATCGGGCCGCTGCCGCGTCGTTCGCCGCCGGCTTTCAACCTTCTACGGTACGACCGTGAGCACTCGCTTCGCCGTCATCGTCCCCGCCTACGACGAGGCGGACACGATCCCCGGCACCCTCGCCGCGCTCGCCGCACAGACCGACACCGCCTTCCGGCTCATCGTCGTCGACAACGGCTCCACGGACGACACCGCCGGCGTGGTCCGCCGTTTCGCCGCCACCGCCCCGTTCCCGGTCGAGGTGGTGACCGAATCCGAGCGTGGCGCCGGTACCGCCGCCGACACCGGGTTCCGTCACGCCATCGCCACCGGAGCGGTGTTCCTCGCGCGCACCGACGCCGACTGCCGGCCGGTATCGGATTGGGTCGCGACAGCACGGTCGTACCTCATCGGCGGAGCCGCCCTGGTCTGCGGCCGCAGCATCCCCCGCCGCGACGAACAACCCACCTGGCCGGAACGCCATCTCTTCCCCGCCGCCGTCCGCCTGGCCGCCCTCTACGGCCGTTACCGGCGCACCCACCGCGCGCCCGGCTTCCGCACCCCGTACGTCCTGATCCACGGCCACAACCTCGCCCTGACCGCCGACCTCTACCTGACCTGCGGCGGCACCGCCCGCGAACCCCTCGAAGCCGGCTCCGAGGACGTCACCCTGCTCAACCGCGCCCGCCGCCACACCGACCGCATAGTCCGCGCCGAGGACCTGATCGTGGAGGCCAGCCTGCGCCGCCTCCGGGCGTGGGGCGCCCGCCGCACCCTGCTCTGGTACTGGGACCGCCGCTGGCGACCCGCCTCCACCACCGAGGTCCACGTCCGGTGAGCGCCGCCCGCAATCGGGATCGGCGGGTGTACCTGCACAGCCACCCGCTCCTGTTCGCCCTGCTGGCGGCCACCCGGCACCGTCCGGTGACAAGGCTCGGCGGCACCGTGCTCGCCCACTCCCGCACCGCCTTCGTGGACGGCCTGACCCGCGTCGCCCTCGACCGCACCGCCGACGGCACCACCGGCGGCGCCGCCGGACGGCTCACCGGCGGCGGTCTCCTCTTCGACCAGGAGGGCGACGCCCACCGCGGCACCCGCCGCACCCTGGCCGACTCCCTCAGCGCCGACGGCGTGGCCCGCCTGCGCCCGATCTGGATGTCCGTCCTCGACCGGAGACTGGCCTCGCTGGCGTCCCCCGGCGGCCGGATCGACCTGGTCGACGTCACCGCCGAACTGGCCGGAACAACCGCAGCCGCACTGCTCAATGTCCCCGTTGACGGCCGCACCCTGGCCGATGCCGCCCGCGCCGCCGCGGCAGCCGCCGCCCGCGAGCATCTACCCGGCCTCCCCCGCCCCTGGGCCCGCCGCGCCGCCCGCGCCGCGGCCGATCGTCTCAACGCCCTGCTGACACCTGTTCTGCCGGGCGCCGCGCCCAGTCCGCGGCCTGACGGGTTGGCGGCCATGCTCGCCGTCGCGGCGATCAACACGACGGTGGCAGCGCTGCCCCGGGCTGCCGCCTGGTGCGCGGATGCCGAACTCTGGGATCACGCGGAGTCCCACCGCGACGCACTCACCGCCGAACTCCTCCGGGTCACCGCACCCACGCCCCTCCTGCCACGCGTCGCCGCGGAGCCCGGAAAGATCGACGGCTGCCCGGTACGCGGAGGTGACCGGCTGATCCTGATAGCCCGGCACGCCGCCGAAGCCCACCACCGAGACCCGTCCCCGGAGAATCCGGCACCGCCCCACATCGCCCAACTGGTCTTCGGCGCCGGACCACACGCCTGCCCCGGCGCCCGCCTCGCCCGCGAACAGATCGCCGACGCCCTGACCGCCCTGGCCCCACACCGCCCCGTGGTGATCAAAGCCCGCGCCGACCGGCACAGCGCCCTCCCCGGCTGGTCCTCCCTGATCATCCAAGCGGGCGAAATGCCGCCCGGTGAATCCTCGTGATCGGCCCGCGCGGTGAATGCTGATCATCGGCTCGCCGGGCTGCGGATCACCGTCACGGGAGCGAGCGGCTTCTGCGGTGGCGTAGTCGCCCGAGCCGCCGCGGCCGCCGGCGCCACAGTGACCTGCCTGGGCCGCCGCCCCGGCCCCGTCGGCGATTTCCGGCACTGGGACGCCACCCGCACCCTCCCCGACCTGAACCAAACCGACGTCATCGTGCACCTGGCCGCAGCCGTCGGCGACCCCCCGCCCGGCCGCACCGCCGAAGCCGCCTTCCACGCCGTCAACGTCACCGGCACCACCCGCCTGCTCGAGGCCGCCGCCGGCCGCCCGCTCGTCTGGGTGAGCAGCGCCAGCGTCTACGCCCCACCGTCCGCCAAGCCGTCCACCAAGCCGTCCGCCAAGCCGTCCGCCCTGCCGTCCGCCCTGCCGTCCGCCCTGCCGTCCGCCCTGCCGTCACCGATCAGGGAGGACCATCCGCTCGGCGGGATGACCGCTTACGGTCGCACCAAGGCCGCCGGCGAACAGCTCGCCCTGAACGCGGGTGCGGTGGTTCTACGGCCCCGCGCCGTCTACGGCCCCGGTGACCCACACCTGCTGCCCCGCCTGCGCAGAGCAATCCTCGGCCGCCGGATACTACTCCCCGGCCCCGACATCCCACTCAGCCTGACCGCGGTCGAAAACCTCGCCGACGCCTGTCTGGCCTCATACACGTGGCCATCGGGCGCCTACAACATCGCCGACGCACCCACCTACCGCCGGGACGAGATCGTCACCGCCGCGTGCGGCCTTCCCGTAAAGCACCTACCGATCCCCCTCACCCGCGCAGCCGCCGCCCTGTCCACCGCCGCCGCCCGCCTCACCCACCGCGAACCCGCCCTCTCCCAGTACGCGCTGGAGCAACTCACCACCGCCGTAGTCCTCGACATCTCCCGAGCCCGGTCCCAGGGCTGGACCCCCCGCCGTACCTTCTCCGACTTCCTCCCCTGACCGCCCGGGACTGTCAGCGGCGGGCCTGGTGGAGGGCGATGTAGGCGGACCGGCGGGAGGAATCGCCGGCCAGGTCGAAGGCGGTGCGGGCCAGCAGCTGGGCGGCGTGGACCACCGCCTCATCGGCAGCAGGCGTGACCGCGTAGGCCGCGAACTCGTGGGTGTGCGGCATGGCGTCCACACCGTGAAGGGCGATCATCGGGTGGATCGACGGCAGGGTCTGGCTGATGTTGCCCATGTCCGTTGAGGCGCTGTTGGAGCCCGGGGGCAGGTGGGCGGCTGTGCGGCCGAAGGCGGGCAGGTGTCTTGCGTACGTTTCGATCAGCCATTGATCGTTGCGCAGGTCCAGGTAGTCGGGCTCGGTGCGGCGGAACTCCACGGTGGCGCCGGTGGCCAGGGCGCCCGCCTCGAAGCAGGCGCGGACCCGGCGGTACAGCACGGGTAGCTGTCCGGCGTTCGTGGTGCGTACCTCGTACTCGAGGACGCTGCGCTCGGGAATGATGTTGGTCCTGTCGCCGCCGGAGCGGACGATGCCGGCGATCCGGAAAGGCGGGGGTGTCTGCTGGCGGAGCAGGCCGATCGCGACCTGGGCGACCACCGCCGCGTCGGCTGCGTTGACGCCGTCCCAGGGTGCGCCGGCGGCATGGGCGGGGCGGCCGCCGTAGCTGACCTCGAAGCGGCTGCAGGCCTGGGTGCTGTCGAGCGGCCCGGCCAGGTCGCTGGGCCCGGGGTGGGCCATCATCGCCACGGTGACGTCGTCGAAGGCGCCCCGTTCGAGCATCAGCTGTTTTCCGCCGCCGCTCTCCTCGGCGGGGGTGCCGAGCAGCTTGACCCGGAATTCGTACCGGTCGGCGGCCTCCTTCAGCGCGATGGCGGCGCCGGCCGCTGACGCGCAGATGATGTTGTGGCCGCAGCCGTGACCGATACCGGGCAGCGCGTCGTACTCGGCGCAGAGCCCGATGGTCAGGTCGCCCTCACCGTATTCGGCGGTGAGGGCGGTCGGCAGGTCGCAGACCGCCTCGCGGACCTTGAAGCCGGCGTCGGCCATCACCCCGGCGAGCTTGGCGGCGGAGGCGTGCTCGGCGAAGGCGACCTCGGGCTCGGCGTGCAGGCTGTGGCTGAGGGCGATCAGCCGGTCCCGCCATTCGCCGACCGCCGTGTCGATGTCTCCGTATCCGTCGCTCATGAGGCCCTTTCCGCAAGAAACGGTCCCGACGGGAGGTCAGGAAGAACAGTTCGGCGTACGGCGAACCTGCCCCGCCGAAGATCAGCGACAACAGTTCGGCGTACGGGAGAAACGGTTCCCTCTCAACCGCCACCCGGAACTGTCTGATCACGGACAGGTTGCAGTCTTCGGCGATCTGAGTGTTTTCCCTGGTGAAGGGCCTCAGCGTAAGACACGTCACGGTGTCAACATCGTTGACAGCGGCAGTCAACGATGTTGACACTACGACTGTCGTCACCCGCTGGCCGAAAGCGTTCAGTCATGCCGCGTCTTGCCACAGTGCCACGCCAGTTGACCTGGTTCATGCTGGTCGGCGCGGTCAGCACGGTTGTACAGACGCTCGTCTACGTGGGCGTCCGTGAGGTCGTCCCGGCCACCTGGGCGAGCTGGATCGCGCTGCTCGCGGTGACGCCGCTCAACACGGAGTTGCACCGGCGGGTCACGTTCGGGGTGAAGACCACCAGGATCGGACGGCTGCACGGTGAGGCCGGCCTGACGTCGGTCGCGGTGTACGTCGCCAACCTCGGCGTCGCGCCCTGGCTCGCGGGTTTCGCCGGACCGCACCCGTCCGCTCTGGTGGAGGCGCTGATCCTGGCCCTGACCGGCAGCCTGATCGGCGGTGCCAGATATGTGCTGTTGCGGGGCTGGGTCTTCGCCCTGCACCGCCACGAGCCCGCGAACGGCTCCGGGCCGGGACAGTCGGCACAGGGACAGTCGGCGCAGGGACAGTCGGCGCAGGGACAGTCGGCACAGGGACAGTCGGCACAGGGACAGTCGGCGCAAGGACAGTCGGCGCAGACTGGCCAGCAGGCTCCGACGGGACGGCGAGCGCTCGTGGAACGGGCGAGGAAGAGGCGGCAGGCGAGGGTGGCCGCCCTTCAGGACCTCAGGACCCGGCGCTGTCTAGCAACCGCTGGATCGAGTCTCCGTAGAGCTCGACGATCGCCCGCCGGTCGGCGCTCCGCAGCACCGGATCAGCGACCAGCCAGTACGCGTTGATCAGCCCGGCGAACTGGGCCGCGACGAGCCGCGCGCGCAGCTCCGGATGGGCTCCGCCGATGCGATCCGCCAGCGGGCCCACGAACACGTCGTGCATCGACGCCCGCAGCCGTTCTCTGATCTCCGGCCGGTCCGAGGCGCTGAGCATCGCCCGGTACACCCCGGCGACCGGGGACTCGGTCGCCTCCAGCACGTAGCGAACAAGTTCCCGGCCGAGCGACTCGACCGGCCCGGCCAGGACGCGAGGCAGCTCGGCGGAGGCCGGCACGGTTTCGAGGAACAGCGCCTCCTTGGATCCGAAATGCCGGATGACCAGGGCGGGATCACACCCGGCCGCCGCGGCGATGGCGCGCACCGTGGTCGCGCCGTAGCCGTCGCGCACGAACAGTTCGGTCGCCGCACAACGGATCGCGTCCCGGGGTGGGAGGTTCGTGGGCGGCACCGGCCCATCCTAGAGTCGTGTGCCGACCGGCCCCGAACACCAGGCCGATCGGCACAGCACAGGGCGCGTCAGGCTAATGATCCGGCCCGTCCTCCGGAGCCGATCGGCACAGCACAGGGCGGGTCAGGTTAGTGATCCGACCTGTCCTCCGCGTAGGTCGCTCCGCCGGTGGATTCCTCGGTGAGCGGCCGCGCTCCGCCCTCCGGCGGCCCGGCCTCGGTCTGCCCGGCCGCGAGCTCGGGGAACTTCGCGTCGAAGGCGGCCCGTTCCGAGCGGATCCGCGGCATGTGGTCGAAGTTGCGCAGCGGCGGCGGGCTGGACGTGGCCCACTCGAGCGAGTTCCCGTGGCCCCACGGATCGTCCGCGGTCACCACTTGACCCGCCCGGTACGACTTCCACACGTTGTAGAGGAACGGCAGGGTGGCGATGCCGAGGATGAAGGCGCCGATCGTCGAGACGATGTTGAGCGTGGTGAAGCCGTCACCCGGCAGGTAGTCCGCGTAGCGGCGGGGCATGCCCTCGTTGCCCAGCCAGTGCTGCACCAGGAACGTGGTGTGGAAACCGATGAAGGTCAGCCAGAAGTGCAGCTTGGCGAGCCGCTCGTCGAGCATCCGGCCGAACATCTTCGGGAACCAGAAATAGATGCCGGAGAAGACGGCGAACACGATCGTGCCGAAGAGCACGTAGTGGAAGTGCGCCACCACGAAGTAGCTGTCGTGCACGTGGAAGTCGACGGGCGGCGACGCGAGCAGCACGCCGGTCAGGCCGCCGAGCAGGAAGGTGACCATGAACCCGACGGCCCAGAGCATCGGCGACTCGAACGACAGCTGACCTCGCCACATGGTGCCGATCCAGACGAAGAACTTCATGCCGGTCGGGATGGCGATCATGTAGCTGAGCAGGCTGAAGAACGGCAGCAGGACCTGGCCGGTGGCGAACATGTGGTGCGCCCACACGCTCATCGAGAGCATCGTGATCAGGACGGTCGCCGCGACCAGGGTCTTGTAACCGAAGACCGGCTTGCGGCTGAACACCGGCACGACCTCGGTGATGATCCCGAAGAACGGCAGCGCGATGATGTAGACCTCGGGATGGCCGAAGAACCAGAAGAGATGCTGCCAGAGCATCGGCCCGCCGGTCGTCACGTTGAAGACCTGCGCGCCGAGGATCCGGTCGGCGGCGAGGGCGAAGAGCGCGGCCGCCAGGAACGGGAAGACCAGGATCACCAGCACGCTGGTGAGCAGAATGTTCCACGTCATGATCGACATGCGGAACATGGTCATGCCCGGCGCGCGCAGGCAGATGATCGTGGTGATCATGTTGACCGCGCCGAGGATGGTGCCGACACCGGAGAGGGCCAGCCCGACCACCCACATGTTCCCGCCGACGCCCGGCGAGTGCGCTGCTGTGCTCAGTGGCGTGTACGCGGTCCACCCGAAGTCGGCCGCCCCGCCCGGCACCAGGAACCCGCCGAACGCGATCACGCCGCCGAACAGGTAGAGCCAGTACGCGAACGCGTTCAACCGCGGGAACGCCACATCCGGCGCACCGATCTGGATCGGCACCACGAAGTTCGCGAACGCGAAGACGATCGGCGTCGCGAAGAACAGCAGCATGATCGTGCCGTGCATGGTGAACAACTGGTTGTACTGCTCGGGCGAAAGGATCTGCATGCCCGGCCGGCCCAGTTCGGCACGCATGAGCAGCGCCATCAGCCCGCCCAGCACGAACCACACGAGGGCCGTCGCCCCGTACATGATGCCGATCTGTTTCGCGTCCGTGGTACGGATGGTCTTGGCCAGCCAGGAGCCACGCACCTGCCGCTGAACCGGATAGGGCCGGGTCTGCACGGGGCGCGGGACAACAGTGGTCATCGGACCTCCTTCACGGAACGGGCGGCGGGCATACCCCTTCTGAACTGTTCGTACCGCTCCCGTCCCACGTTGCCAACCCGCCCACATCGAAAGATGCGGATCAAGCCCCCGGACGTGCACCATCCGCACCAGCGGACACAGTGAGCAATTTTCCACCCGGCATCGGGCCCGAAGCCGCCGGGCCGTTGTCCGGCGTCGCCGGCCGAGGCCCTCGCCACGTTGAAAAAGGCTCAGTGGTCAGCCCCGCGGCACAGCCCTCTCCCCTGCGGCGGCCGATCGGCAAGGCGGGTCACGGCGGAACCGTCCAGTCCGGCGGGTCGGCAGGGTGCAGGGACGGGTCCGTGGTCGCGAATGTGCGTACGGGACCTGGTGGGGTGCGTGGCCCCTCGAACCGGACCGTGACGCGCCCCAGCCCGCTGCCCCACACCCAGCCGGCGCCGTGCTCGTCGTGCCGCACGTCCTGTCCTGGCCGCCAGACCGGCCCCACCAGCGCAACCGCCGCCGCGGGCCCCACGGCCTCCAAGCCGGCGCCCGACGCGGCCCCCGGACCCGCGGCATCCTGGCCGGCGCCCGACGCGGCCCCCAAACCCGCGGCATCCTGGCCGGCGCCCGACGCGGACTGTGGTGTCTCCGAAGGCACGCCTCCGGCAGCGAACTCAGTAAAGGCCGGCGTCACCAGGCCTGACCCCTGGAGCATGCCCGCCTCCGGCGGCGGCTCGCTCTCCGTGCGCAGGCCCGACCGATATTCCTCCACGAAGTCAGCCAGGGAGCCCGTGGAGAAGAGATCGTCCTGGGCGAAGTCCGCCAGCGTCGACACGCCGACACCGAGCAGCCGGATCCCGGCGGAGGTGTCGATCTCGGCGAGCAGGCGGCGGGCCAACTGGGCGACCAGGCGGGCGTCGTCGGTCGGCTGGTCGCGGGTGATGGCTCGGGTGACCGTGGTGAAGTCGTGGTGGCGGACCTTGATGTTGACCGTCCGGCCGGTGATGCCGCCGGAGCGCAGGCGGCCCGCGACCCGGGCCGAGAGCAGGTCGAGCTCGCGGTTGAGCTCGGCCGGATTGGTGAGGTCGACGTCGAACGTCTCCTCCGCCGAGACCGATTTCGCCTCCCGCTCGCCCACCACCGGGCGGTCGTCGTCGGCGCGGGCCAGACGGTAGAGCCCGCCGCCGTGTGCTGTGCCGAACCAGTCGATCAGGTCCTCCAGCGGGACCGCGGCCAGCTGACCGACGGTGCGGACGCCCGCCCGGTGCAGGCGCTGCTCGGTGGCCGGGCCGACGCCGCCGAGCGTGCCCACCGGCAGCGGATGCAGGACGGCCAGCTCCTCGCCCGCCGGGACCACCGTCAGGCCGTCCGGTTTGTTCAGCTCCGAGCCGATCTTGGCGAGAAGCTTGGAGGAGGCGACGCCCACCGAACCGGTGACGCCACCGGTGGCAGCGGCGATCTCGCCTTTCAGCCGCATGGCGAGCTCGGTGACACCGCGCGGGCTGAGGTCGTGGCCGGCCACCGCAAGGTCCAGATAAGCCTCGTCGATGCTGACCTGCTCGACGAGCGGTGTGACCCCGGACAGCAGCGCCATCACCACCGCGCTCGTGCGCTGATAGGCCGGGAATCGCGGTGACAGATAGGCCGTCCCGGGCGGAAGGCGCCGTCTGGCCTGGGCCATCGGCATCGCCGAGCGCACGCCGAACACCCGTGCCTCGTAGGAGGCGGTGGACACGACTCCACGCCCGGCCACCCCGCCGACGACGACCGGTCTGCCGCGCAGCGAGACCTTGTCGCGCTGCTCCACCGCAGCGAACATCGCATCCAGATCGACGTGCAGGATGCTCGGCTCGGCCCTCACCAACAAAGCCTAAGACGGGGGTACGACATAAACCGGCCGCCACAACCCGTCTCCCTCCCAGCACGGCGCAAGCGCCAGCACGGCGCAAGCGCCAGCACGGCGCAACCGTCAGCACGGCGCAACCGTCAGCACGGCGCAACCGTCAGCACGGCGCAACCGTCAACATGCGCAACCGCCAACACGCGCAACCGTCGACTCGAACAGCAGTCGCCACCCGGACGAGGGTGGCTTTTCGTAGTTGCGGACGGCACCCGCCGACAACACAAAACCCCGAAGTTTCCGCATGGGAGCGTGACCAGTTGTTCTTTACAGCCCCCGAGGGCTGTGCCACGATACGGCTCGGTCATCGATTCATGGAGCGTTGTCGCAGGTAGCAGGCTCCACCCTGGCACGATCTTCGATATTCGCCGGTCAGCGAGGGCCAACTGCAGAGAAAAGAGCGGGACGGTGACGGAGAGTCAGGCTGCGGTCGTCCATGACCTCACGGATCTCGTCCGTGCCGCGCAGGACGGCAGCGTCGGCGCTATGGATCAACTGATCACCGGCCACCTCTCGCTGATCTACAACATCATCGGCCGGGCCCTGAGCGGGCATCCCGACGTGGACGACCTGGTGCAGGACACCATGCTCCAGGCCATCCGCGGGCTCGGCTCCCTTCGCGAGCCTGACCGATTCCGTTCATGGCTGATCGCGATCGCGTACCGCCGGGTGCAGATGCACCTGCGCTCCCGGAAGATGACCCTCTCGCGCCGCCACCCGGACCCTGTCGACATCGTGGACCCGGTCAGTGACTTCGCCGAGCGCACCACCGCCGAACTCGTCGTCGCCGAGCAGCGCCGGGAACTGGCCGAGGCCGGCCGCTGGCTGGAGGACACCGACCGCCGGCTGCTGGCGCTCTGGTGGCAGGAGGCGTCCGGCGACCTGACCCGCACCGAACTGGCCGCCGTCCTCGGCGTCAAGCCGAACCACGCCGCGGTCAAGGTCCAGCGGATGAAGGCGCAGCTCGACCTCAGCCGCGGCGTGGTGCGGGCCCTGCGGGCGAAGCCGATCTGCCCGGAGCTGTCGGAGCAGATCCGGTTCTGGGACGGCAGCACCGACTCGATCTGGCGCAAGCGCCTGGCACGGCACGTCCGCGACTGCCCGAAGTGCCGCATCCACCAGAACGGGCTGGTCGCGCCGGAGCGACTGCTGCTCGGCATCGTGGCGCTGCCGGTGCCGGCCGCGCTGCTGGCCGGGATCCAGGCGACCGTGCACGGCGGGGCGGCGGTGGCGCCGGCCGCCGCCGGCACCTCTCTGGTCGCCCACGTCACCACGCTGGTGCAGCACAAGAGCCTGGCCGCGGCCACGGTGGCGACGGTCGCGGTCAGTGGCGGTTTCGCGTACGCCGTACTGCACACGCCCCTGGACACTGACCAACCGTCCGCCCTCGCACCACCCCCGGCGACCGCCCCCGCCACACCACCCCCCTCGGTACGCCCGTCGGCCGCACCCAGCGCGAAAGCCTCCGCCGCCACCAGCAGGTCCGCCCCGGTCGCACCGGCCGCCGGCGGACTCGGCGTCAGCAGTGCCGACATCTACGTGGCACCGAACGGCTCAGACGACGGCGACGGCAGTTCGGTCCGCCCGTACGCGACAGTGGAGAAAGCGCTCGCCGTGGTGAGGCCGGGACAGACGATCGCGCTGCGCGGCGGCACCTACCGGCCGACAAGTCCGATAACGATTACCACGAGCGGGACCGCGTCGCAGCGGGTGGTGCTCAGCGGCTACGGCGCCGAGCGGGCCGTCATCGACGCCTCGGCGATCCCCGCGGACAAGTGGGCGATCACCCAGGAGTCGTCGTACTGGACCGTCCGGGACCTGGCGATAACCGGGGCGCGCAATGCCGCGTACACCTGCCTGGCCTGTAAGAACACCATCTTCCAGCGGATCTCGGTGCGCGGCAGCGCGGGCTCCGGTCTGATGCTGCGCAACAGTGGGACCGCCGGGAACCAGGTGCTGGACAGCGACTTCTCCGCGAACCAGGGCTCCGGGCTGGCCGTGCAGTTCGGCGACGGCGACGGGAACGTGCTGCGCGGCAACCGTGCCTTCGGCAACGGTGGCGACGGGGTGAACCTCGGCGAGTTCGGCAGCCCGGTGTCGGTGCAGTACACCTGGTCGTACGGGAACGGGGCGAACGGTTTCGCGATCGGCGGCGGCACCCCGCCCGCTGTCGCCGCCCACCGGCTCCGGCACAACGCCGCCTGGGGCAACGACGGCCACGGATTCGTCGACGAGGGCAACAGCGCCGCACTCGAACTCGGCAACAACACCGCGTTCCGGAACACCGGCCTCGGGTTCGCGCTTCCCACCGCCGTCGCGGTGCTCCGCAACAACGTGGCGCTCGGCAACACCCAGGGCGAGGTGGGACTGGCCGCGGCCGCGAAGGCCGACAACAACAGCTGGCAGGAGAGCGGCTGGTCACCGGGGAGTTTCCGGTCGGTCGACGCCGCCGAGGCCGAGGGTGCTCGGCAGTCCGACGGCGGGTTGCCCGGTACCGCGTACCTCTCCACCGGCAACGGCCAGGGCGCCTCGATGGCCGGGTGATCACACTGACCACATCGGTCGATTCCCCCGGTGGCACGGCGGGGTCATGCTGAGGGTGTGCCCGTGATCCCCGGCTCACCAGGTTTGGCGCCGGTCGATGCCCGGGAACACCGTGGGCGCATCCACCCCTTGCCCCAAGGAGCTGCAATGGAAGTGACCGGCTTCTTCACCGCCATCATCATCGGCCTGATCATCGGCGCCCTGGGACGGCTCGTCCTTCCCGGCAAGCAGAGGATCTCGATCTGGCTCACCCTGGGAATCGGCGTCCTCGCCGCGATCCTGGGCACGTTCCTCGCCGCCGCCATCGGTGTCGACGACACGCGCGGCATCGACTGGATCGAACTGGCCATCCAGGTCGCCCTCGCCGCCGGTGGCGTCGCCCTGGTCGCCGGCTACAGCAGCCGCCGTCACTGACCGTCGTACGGGCCCGGCCACCCGGCCGGGTCCGGCACGGTAGGTTTCGGTCATGGCTCGCGTACGTGCCGCTCTGTACCTGGACTTCGACAACGTGTTCAGCGGCCTCATCAAACAGGACCCCGACGTGGCGATCCAGTTCGCCAAGGATCCGGCCTCCTGGCTGTCCCGCCTGACCACCACGTTGACTGTCGACGGCCCGCGCCGCTGGTTGATCGTCCGCTGCTACATGAACCCGGGCGGCTGGGTTCCGCACCCGGACCCCACAGCCGGCCAGCCCCGCCTGTACTACTCACAGTTCCGGCCGTTCTTCGTCAACGCCGGCTTCGAGGTGATCGACTGCCCTCGGCTGACCCACACCAAGAACGCGGCGGACATCCGGATGGTCGTCGACGCTGTCGACGCGGTCGCTGATCCGGTGGTCTACGAGGAGTTCGTGATCGCCTCCGGCGACTCGGACATGACCCCGCTGCTGGTGCGCCTGCGCCGGGCGGACCGGCGCACCACGATCGTGTCGCCGTCCGACGCCGCGGAAGCCTTCATCGCTGTCGCCGACCGGCTGATCACCAGCCAGGAGCTGCTCGAACTGGTGCAGGGTGAGCCGGTGGAGAGCGATGACGAGCCCGCGGTCGTCGTCGACGAGGCAGAGACACCAGTTTCGTACGATCAATTCCGCGACCTGGTCCGATGGCGTTTCGACGCCGCGACCGGCCCGCTCAACCTCGCCTCGCTCGCCCACGACCTGCGCCGCCAGCTCGGCCCCAGCGTGGACCTGACCAACTGGTTCGGCTTCGGCGGGTTCGTCCGCGCCCTGGAGAGCCTCGGCCTGTCGCACGCCAAGTTCTCCAACCACTTCATCTGGGACGACAGCCGGCACGACCCGCCCGAGGCGTCCGGCGCTCCCGGCCCCGCACCGGAACCGGTGGGCCGGCTCAACGCCCTGCTCAGCCTGCCCCGCCTGACGCAGGAGATGTGGCCGCTGGTGTACGAGTCACTCGCCGCCTACGCGTCCACCCACCACTTCAACCTGACCGAGGCGACCCGCTGGGCCCGCGACCGGCTCGCGGCGGAGGGTGTCGACGTCAGCCGGGCGGCGATCGCGTTCGTCACCCGCGGTACGGCCTTCGGCGGTGCCCCGCTCTACCGGCAGCCACCGCCGGCCGCCGAGGAGATCGCGACCGCCTTCGCCGACAACGTGCTCAACCGCGCCGAGGCCGCTTCGATCGCCCTCACCGACGAGGAGTCCACCCAGGTCCGCACCTGGCTCGGCGCCCTCCCCGACTAACCCTCCCTCAGCTGGCCCTCAGCGGGGCCCGCCAAGCGTTTCGCCACCCCCCACACAGCCAGCTGGCACTCAGCGGGGCCCGCCGAGCGTTTCGACCCCGCTCACAACCAGCTGGCACTCAGCGGGGCCCGCCAAGCGTTTCGACCCCGCTCACAACCAGCTGGCACTCAGCGGGCCCGCCGAGCGTTTCGACCCCGCTCAGAGCCAGCTGGCTCCCAGGGCTGCTTCACGTTTGTGGAGGCAGCACTGGAAGCCAGCCGGAAGCGGGACTCAGCCGGTTACGACGACGACCACCCGCGGGTTCTCCGTACGGGACTGGACGGTGCCGCCGACAACAGCCGGCCGCTGGGCGCCATAACCGACCACCGTCGCGGTCACCTTCGCCCCACTTGCCTTGAGCTCGTCACAGACCGCCTTCGCCCGATTCTGCGACAGCGTCTTCACAGCAGCTGCCTTCCCGGAGTAGTCGGCGTACCCCTCGCAGGTGATGCGCTGCGCCGGCCCGAGGTTGGCAACCAGCTTGCGGATCGCGGTACGGCCCTGCGCGGACAGCTTGGCGCCGGACCCCTCGAACGTGCTCATCCCCACCAGCGTGGTCGCCTGGTTCCGGGCCAGCACCCGGGCGCCACCCAGCGCCGTGTTCGGGTGAGCGTCGAATCCCTTGAACGACGAGTAGTACGCCTTGGTCCGCCGCTCCTTGCCAGTGGTGCGCTTCGGATCTGCCGGAACAGCTACCCAGCCGGACCGGTCGATCTTCGGCAGGGCCGCCGGCGCCACGGTGGGACGGAAGGTGGCGTCGGCGTACTGACCGAACGCGTCACTGATCCGGTACGTGATGCCGGTTGTCCGCCCGGCGAAGCCCGCCGCCGGGGTGAACGTGATGGTGAACGTCAACCCCGACCGGAACAGCTCGTAGGTGCCCTGACCGGACACCGGCACCTTCGTCGTGACCGCGTCCGACGCGGCCGTCACCTGCCCGGACGCCATCAGGCTGACGTTCTGCCCCGGCTGAAGCTGACCCGTCACCGCCTGCTTCCCGCTGCCACCGGTGTTGCCACCGCCGCTCCCGGTACCCGGATTGACGCTGGGCGGGATCGGCGAAGCGGGCTTGGAGACGGTGGGCGTGTAGACGGCGGTGCCGCTGAGCCCGTTGACGTCCGTGACCCGGAACGTGACCCCCTGCGGGGTCCCGCTGTAACCGAGCGCCGGGGTGAACGAGATGGTGCTACCCGCCAGGCGGTAGACGCCCACCCCGGGGTAGCCGACGACATCGGCGGGGCCGCCGGCCGCGTTGAGAAGCGTGACAGTTTCGCCGGAGGCCAGCGGTACCACGGCTCGCTGAATGGCCGGAGCCGTACCGCTGCTGCTCAGCGCCTCCGGCTCGGGCGGGATGCCCTGCGGGGTCGCCGTGACCGAGGCCGAGGCCGTGCCGGCACCGGCGCTGTTCACCGCACGCACCATGATCGTGTAGGCGGTGCCGTTCGGCAGATCGGTGATCGCGCCGGACGGGGTGTTGCTGGTGATGTCCGCGGTCAGCTGCAGCCACGTGGTGCCGTTGACGGTGTACTCGTATCTGCTGATCGGTGCGCCGCCGGTGACCGACGGAGCCCGGAACGACAGTTCCAGCCGCCGGTCACCGGCCTTCGCGACCAGTCCGGTCGGCTCGGACGGCGGCACGATCGTGGGTGTGGTGGCCGGCGCCGACGGGGTGGCCGTGGCGGTGCTGGAGGCCGTGCCTCCGCCGGAGGCGTTGACGGCACGCACCGCAAGCGTCTGCGACACACCGGCGGGCAAACCGGTGATCCGGCCGGCCACCGGGGCCGTCCCCGATGTGGGCAGGTTGAGCCAGGTCGTCTGGCCGTCGATGGAGTACTGGTACCCGGTGATCGGGCTGCCGCCGGGATCGGCGGGCACGGTGAAGAGCACGTCGATGCCACCGATGGTTCCGGTGGCGACCAGCCCGGTCGGCGCGCCCGGACCCAGGGCAGGTGGCGCCAGGGTGATCCGCCAGATGTAGTTCCAGGTTGGTTCGGCCACGTACAGGTAGTCGCCGTCACCGGTACGCGGCGTGGCGATGGCGTAGATGTGGGAGAAAGTGGTCGCGCTGAGGGGCTCGCCGTTCGCCGGGCGATTCCCGCCCGTGTTCTCGGTCAGGACGCTCAGGACTCCGGCACTGTCGATCCGGTAGATCTTCGAGGAGTAGGTCGCGACGAAAAGGGTGCCGCCGGCATCCATCGCCAGCTTCTGCGGCATGCTGAGCGGCGTTGCGGTGGCCGGCCCGGGCACCACGGGATCGCCGGGCTGCCCGGCCCCGCTACCCGCGAACACCGTCATCATGCCGTTGGTGTCGACCTTGAAAATCTGACCGAACGAGACATCCGCGAGGTACATGTTGCCGTCGGTGTCAGCGACCATTCCGTCGACGCCGCCGATCTCGGTGGTGGCGGCCGTGACCGGTGGGTCACCAGCCGGGCGTGAAGACTGGGCGTAGACGCCGGTACCCGCGAAACGCGTCAGAATGCCGTCCGAGCCGATCTTGAAGACCTCGGGGCTCTGGCCGGAACTGATGTAGAGGTTGCCCGCTCCGTCAACGGCGAGGCTGCCCGGGCTGATCGGAGTGCTCGCAGCGGGATTGCCCACCACGACCGGTAGGTTCGGGTTGTAGCTCCCGGTGCCCGCGACCGTCGTCAGTTCCTGGGTGGAGTGGTCGACCTTGAAAACCATTCTGTTGCCGTTGTCGGCGATGTAGAGGTCCCCGTTGGGGGCCGTGGCCAGTGCGGTCACATAGGAGAGCTTGGCGTCCAGGGCCTGCGGCCCCGCCTCGTATATACCGGAGTCGTCGTACCGGCCGGCATAGCGCCGGAGAATCCCGTCGTCGTCGTCGACCTCGAAGACCATGCCGGCACCGGCCGACAGGTAAACCTTGCCGTCCGGACCTGTCGCCACGGCTTGCGGGTAATAGGTGGGCGAGTCTTCCGCGGGGACGCCCACAACGGGGAGCCCCGACATCTGGTCGCTGGAGATCAGGCCGCCCGTGCCGTCGCCGGCGAACCGATAGACGGTGTCGACTCCCGGTGGGGGCGTAGCGGAAGCCGGCGAGGCCACGGCCAAGACCGCCCCCGGCACCAGGACAATCGACGCGATCACGGCGCCCATGCGCGCCGCCCTTCTCCTTCGTGCCCGACTGCTTGCGGCACTACTCCTGCTCATGCTGGCCCGCTCCTCGACGTTGAGGCTTGAATCCCGGGAGCACCGGGAGGGCATTTCGCTATTGCGCGGAATGCGTCACTTCGCCTATCGGCCGAACGGTGGAACGTATGAGCCCCAGTCAGACGATTTCCGGGCCGAAGAGGCGCGCCGCGGCCGCCTCCCACGCGGCGACCAGGTCGATCTCCCCCGGCTCCCGGAGCCACTGGATCTGCAACCCGTCCATCAGGGCCACCACCTGCCCCGCCAGCGCCCCCGGGTCCGGCACCCGCCCGGCGGCCAGCGCGGCCAGCGTCGACAGGGTGCGGCGCTGGCGGTCGCGGAAGTAGCGGTGGGCCGGGTGGTCCGGTGCCAGCGACTCCGCCTCCAGCACCGCGAAGAGCCGCACGATCTCGGGCTGGCCGGCGTTGCGGCGGACCAGGGCGGAGCAGACCTGCGGGAGGGTGATCACGCCGGGGCCCTCGGCCCAGATCAGTTCCTCGGCGACGCCCAGCTCGGCAGCGAGCGACCGGGCGTCCTGTTCGTCGCGGTGTTCCAGGACCGCCACGAGCAGGCTGTCCTTGGATCCGACGTGGTGCAGCAGGCCGGGCACGGTGACACCGCAGACGTCCGCCACGTCCTGCATCGACAGGCCCCAGAAGCCGCGCTCGGCGATCAGCCGTGTGGTGGCCTCGAGGATCTGGCGACGCCGTTCGGCGGCGGGTAGCCGCGAACGGCGGGGTGCGGCGGCTTTCACAGGGTCTTTCCTACCAGCAACTATTGCCTGCCAGGCTGAGGCGTAGCTATGTTACGAGGCAGTTACTACTTAGCAGGTACTAGGTAAGGGAAGTCGGCTCATGTCGTCCGAACTCAGCACCGCTGACCAAGCCGCGATCACCAGCGGCGCTGACTTCTGGCACACCACACCGGTGGAGGCGGCCGGCATCCCGGGCGTCACCGTGACCGACGGCCCGCACGGCGTCCGCATGCAGGCGGCCGAGGGCGACCTGCTGGCCGGCGTCCCGGCGACCTGCTTCCCGCCCGCCGTGGCGAGCGCCTCGACCTGGGACCCCGATCTGCTGCGCCGGATGGGCGAGGCCCTCGGCGACGAGTGCCGCGCCCAGGACGTGGCGGTGCTGCTCGGGCCGGGCGTCAACCTCAAGCGCAGCCCGCTCGGCGGCCGCAACTTCGAATACTTCTCCGAGGACCCGATCCTCACCGGCGTGCTCGCCACCGAGTGGGTGCGCGGCCTGCAGAGCCGGGGTGTCGGCGCGTCGCTCAAGCACTTCGCGGTGAACAGCCAGGAGACCGACCGGATGCGGGTCAGCGCCGACCTCGACGAGCGCACCCTGCGTGAGGTCTACCTGCGCGCCTTCCAGCGGGTGGTGACCCGGGCACAGCCGTGGACCGTGATGTGCGCCTACAACAAGATCAACGGGGTGTACGCGAGCGAGCACCACTGGCTGCTCACCGAGGTGCTGCGCGGCGAGTGGGGCTTCGAGGGCCTGGTCGTCTCCGACTGGGGCGCCGTGGTGGACCGGGTGAAGTCGATCGCCGCGGGCCTCGACCTGACGATGCCGGGGCCGGACGCCGAGGGCGATCAGGCTCTGGTGACCGCCGTCGAGGCTGGGCAGCTCGACCCGCGGCTGCTGCGGCAGAGTGCGGAGCGCGTACGGAAAATGGTGGTGAAGGCCGGCGAGCGACCGGCCGGCGACTATGACGCCGCAGCGCACCACGCGCTCGCCCGGGAAATCGCCGGACGGGCGATCGTGCTGCTCAAGAACGACGGCGACCTGCTGCCGCTGACCGATGGCGGGCAGAGCGTGGCGGTGCTCGGTGAGTTCGCCCGGACCCCGCGCTACCAGGGCGGCGGCAGCTCCCAGATCACCCCGACCAGGCTGGACGACGCGCTCACCGAGATCCAGGCGTCGACGAGCGCGACCGTCCGGTTCGCGGCCGGCTACAGCGTCGAGGGCGATGCTCCCGACGAGGCCCTGCTCACCGAGGCGGTCGAGGCCGCACGGGAAAGCGACGTGGCGATCGTCTTCGTCGGCAGCGTGCACGAGACCGAGGGCGCCGACCGCGACTCGCTCGACCTGCCGGCTGCCCAGCTCGCGCTCATCGAACGGGTCTCCGCGGCCAACGGCCGTACCGTCGTGGTGCTCTCCAACGGCGCCGTCATCGCGACGAAGCCCTGGGACGAGACCGTGCCGGCGCTCCTGGAGAGCTGGCTGCTCGGCCAGGCCGGCGGCAGTGCCGTCGCGGATGTGCTCTTCGGCCGGGTCAACCCGTCCGGGCGGCTCGCCGAGACGATCCCGGTGAAGCTCGCCGATCACCCGTCCTACCTGGACTTCCCGGGGGAGCACGGGCACGTCCGGTACGGCGAGGGCCTGCACATCGGCTACCGCGGCTTCGACGCCCGTGAGCAGCAGGTCGCGTACCCGTTCGGCTTCGGCCTGTCCTACACCACCTTCGGCTACGGCGAGGCCCAGGCCTCGGCCGGTGAGGAGGGCATCCTGATCCGTGTGCCGGTGACCAACACCGGCGGTCGGGACGGGCGCGAGGTCGTCCAGGCGTACGTCAGCCTGCCCGGCTCCCGGGTCTCGCGGGCACCGCGCGAGCTGAAGGCGTTCACCAGCGCCGAGATCGCCGCCGGTGAGACGGCTGAGGTGGTGCTCACCGTCGAGCGTGAGGACCTGGCTTACTGGGACACCCGGCTGAACCGGTGGATCGTCGAGGGCGGCTCGTACACCGTCGAGATCGGCGCGTCGTCACGCGACATCCGGGCCACCGTGAGCGTGGACGTCGCCGGCGACCCGGACCGGGTACCGCTGACTGCCGAGTCCAGCGTCGGCGAGTGGTTCGCCGACCCGCGCGGCGCCGAACTGCTCGCCGAGGCGTTCACCGCGGCGATGGCCGAGGGCGGCGGTAGCGGGGAGATGGGCGCCATGGTCGCCGACCCGGGCATCCTGATGATGCTGGGCAGCCTGCCGCTGAGCCGGATGGCGAAGTTTCCTGGAAGTCCGCTGCGGCCCGAGGCCCTGGACAAGCTGGTCACCGACGCCAACAACTGACGTTCAGGCACGCGCGCGCGTCAGCAGCGCCTGAATCCGGGACACCAGCTCCCGCGGGCTGAACGGCTTCGTCACGTAGTCGTCAGCGCCCGCGCTGAACCCACCCTCGACATCCTGCTCCTGCACCCGGGCGGTGAGCATGATGATCAACATGTCGGCGGTGGCCGGGTCGCCGCGCAGCGCCCGGCACACGTCGATCCCGGAGAGCCCCGGCATCGAGACGTCCAGCACGGCGAGGTCCGGGAGGCTCGTGCGCGCGGTCTCGACGGCTGCCTGCCCGTCACCGACGGTGATGACCTCGAGCCCCGCCTGTTCCAGCTTGAACGCCACCAGGTCGCGGATGTCGGCGTCGTCGTCGGCCACCAGGACCGTCGTCACGGCACTCCCCCCGAAGAAGTCACTACTTATCCGGACGATATCCCGTTGAACGCTGACAGGTGGGTAGCTCTCCGGAATGCGGTTGCAACCCATCGGCAACCGTGCGGCCCCCTCGATGCAGCCCGGAGCCGGTGTGCTGGACGCAGACAACCACGGCGCTACCGAACAGCTGGGAGGAACCGATGACCGTACTTATCGACGACGTCCGCTGTGAAGCGCTGTTCGTCTCCGACCTGCAACGCTCGCACGAGCCGACGCCCCAGAACATCCGGGACGCGGTGCACACGACCGTCAACCGGCTCGGCGAGGCGGGATGTGCCGAGTTGGTGGCACAGGAGTTCGGCGAACACCCGGACTGCGCGATCGGCAGGATGCGGTGGGCACGCACGGCGATCAGGCTGGCCTTCGCTGCCTGACATTTTCCGTACGGGAGGAGTCGCTCATTCGTACCCGGATTCCTCTGGCGCCCGCGTCACAACGGCCCGTAAGCTCACCGTCATGCGCGCGAGAATGACCATGTGGTGGCCCGCCTGACAGGCGGATCCATCCCCCGCGCGTAACCACCGCGGCCGCCTCACCGAGGCGGCCGTTTTGCATGGCCGGACTCGGTCGGCACCGCCGAGTCCCGGAAGAGGAAGCCATGCCTTTCGCCCTGCTCCATCGCGATGGTGCCGACCACGTCGAAGTGCTCACCGGCGAGATCATCACGGTGGACAAGCTCGCCGACATCCCGATCGGCCCCACGCTCGCACTGATCCCTTACCGCCAGATCGCCGAACGCGGCTTCGACTGCGTCGACGACGGCACGCCCTTGGAATGCCTGCTGATCCGATCGTCGGCCAAGGAACCGCTGTCGGCGTTCCCGCCCGCGCCGCTGACCCTGCGTGACGGCGGCTTCGACATCTCCGACGATGAGTACGGCGAACTCGTCGAAGAGGTGCTCCGCGACGAGATCGGCCGGGGCGAGGGTGCCAACTTCGTCATCCACCGCACCTACCTGGCCACCGTCGAGGGCGACCCGGTCGATGCCGCACGCGCCGCCTTCGGCCGGCTGCTCGCCTCCGAACAGGGCACATACTGGACGTTCCTCGTGCACACCGGCACCCGCACGCTGGTCGGCGCGACACCCGAGCGGCACGTCAGCGTCACCGACGGCATCACCATGATGAACCCGATCAGCGGCACGTTCCGTAACGGATCCGGCTCGCTCCTCGACTTCCTGCGCGACCCCAAGGAGATCGAGGAGCTCTACATGGTCCTCGACGAGGAACTCAAGATGATGGCCAAGGTCGCCGAGCACGGCGGGCAGGTCGCCGGCCCCTACCTCAAGGAGATGGCACACCTCACCCACACCGAATATCTGCTGGCCGGACGCGGATCGCTCGATGTGCGCGAGGTGCTGCGCGAAACCATGTTCGCGCCCACCGTCACCGGAAGCCCGATCGAGAACGCGTGCCGGGTCATCGCCCGCCACGAACGCCGCGGCCGTCGCTACTACGCCGGCGTACTCGCCCTTCTCGACCACGATTCCACCGGCCGGCAGACCCTCGACGCGCCGATCCTCATCCGCACCGCCGAAATCACGCCCGACGGCATTCTCCGAGTACCTGTCGGTGCCACGCTGGTCCGTCATTCGACGCCGGCGGGCGAGGTCGCCGAAACACACACCAAAGCGGCGGGCGTGCTGGCCGCGCTGGGCTTTTCGGCGGCGGCCCCTTCTTCGGTACGGGCGGACGCGCGCTCCCCCGAAGTTCAGCAGTTGCTCGCGTCCCGCAACGACGAACTGGCCCGATTCTGGCTGGACTCACGGGCGCCGGGCGCCCTGGAGATGCCCTCCCTGAAAGGCCGCACAGTGGTCGTCGTCGATGCGGAAGACACGTTCACGGCGATGCTGACCCACCAACTGAAGGCCCTCGGGCTGGTCGTCTCGGTGGTGCCGTGGACCGCTTCGGTGCCGACGGCGGATCTTGTCGTGGTAGGGCCGGGACCTGGGGATCCGGCATCGCCGGCGCCGAAGATGGCGGTGCTGCGGGAATTGGTGTCATCGTTGCTGGCGGCGGGGCGGCCGGTTTTCGGGGTTTGCCTGGGGCAGCAGATTCTGGCTTCGGTGCTGGGGTTGGCGCTCGAGCGGAGGTCGGTGCCCTATCAGGGGGTGGCTCGGGACGTGGATCTGTTCGGGGCGGTGCGGCGGGTGGGGTTCTATTCGAGCTTCTCGGCAGTTTGCCCTCCGTCGGGCTTCGGTTCCTCGCCCGGTTCCTCGCCCGGTTCTTCGCCCGGTTCTTCGCCCGGTTCTTCGCCCGGTTCTTCGCCCGGTTCTTCGCCTGCGTCCGGTTCGTCGGTCGTGTTCGGCTCGCCGTTCGGGCCGGTGGCGGTGGCCCGGGATGCCGCGGACGGGACGGTGCACGCGTTGCGCGGAGGCCGGTTTGCGGGCGTGCAGTTCCATCCGGAGTCGGTGCTGAGCCGGGACGGGGTGGACGTACTCCGGGACCTTCTTCCGGAGTTGCTGTCAGACGTGATTAGTCCGGCAATTAGCGGGTAGCAAAAAGTAGTCGGTGGTCCAAGGCGATCGAGAGCCTCACCTTGGGCCACCGGCCCTTTCTCCCGCACCGCTTTCTCCCGCCGCGCCCTCCCCCCGCCGCGCTTCTCCCGCGGCGCCCTCTCCCCCGCGCGTTTCCTCCCGCCGCACCCTCTCCCCCGCGCGTTTCCTCCCGCCGCACCCTCTCCCCGCCGCGTCGCCCGCCGCCCCGCTTCTGCGCCTCTCGCGTATGCGCTCCTGGCGCGGGTTGGCGCGCACCGCGTGCGTTAATCACTGCTCGCAGGGTGCTCGCAGCGTCGATAGATGCGCACATTGGGGTTCCGTGCGCTTTCACCCACGCCAGGGGCTCTACCAGCGCACACGCAACTCCAACGTGTGCGCTGGTGTTCGCTGTCGTTGTCCACAGGGCCCACCACGGGCCCGGAAAAGCGGCAATGCTGGATCGATGCCGACCACCCCACCCGCCCGGGACGCAGCCCTCACCAGCCTGAGCCAACGCCAGGAGGGGGTGCTCGCCTGGAGCCAGGCCCGCCGCCACCTCAGCCAGAGCGCGATCGTCCACCGCATCGCCTCACAACGGTGGCGACGGGTGCACCGCGGCATCTACCTGACGCACACCGGCCCGATCACCCGGCAGCAACGCCTGTGGATCGCCGCCCTCGGAGTCGGCAACGGCCGAGCCGCCCTGCTCGGCGGCCCGACAGCCCTTCGAGTCCTGGGGCTGAGGATCCCGAGATCCCGCGACGGCGACAACGAGCCGATCCACGTGATCCGCCCAGCCCGCTACACCGACCGTGATCCACCCCATGACGTGGTCGTCCACCGCACCCGCTATCTGCACCGTGACGAAGCCTGCCTGACAGCCTCACCCCCGTGCACCGTCGCCGTCCGCTCCATGATCGACGCAGCTCAGTGGGCGATGACCGACACGACCGCCATCGCCACGATCGCCGCCTCCTTCCAGCAGCGGCTGGTCACCCCCGAGCAGGCCCGGCTCTTCCTCACCACCAACCGAAGGCTCCGCCGGCGCCCACTCATCGAGGCCGCGGTGACCGACGCCGGCGGCGGTTCGGAGTCCGTCTACGAGATCGAGTTCCTCCGCCTGTGCAAGCAGTCCGGTCTCCCATCCCCCACCCGCCAGGCCGTGCGCCGCGACCGCTCCGGCCGCACCAGATACCGCGACGTCTTCT
Source organism: Actinoplanes sp. GCM10030250 (assembly GCF_042666575.1). Classification (NCBI taxonomy): domain Bacteria; kingdom Bacillati; phylum Actinomycetota; class Actinomycetes; order Micromonosporales; family Micromonosporaceae; genus Actinoplanes; species Actinoplanes sp. GCM10030250. The sequence continues at coordinate 179,130 of NZ_JBHTDO010000004.1, forward strand.
TCGACCAGTGGCGCGTCCAGGTCGAGATCGACGGCTCCCAGCACATGGAGGTCACCGACTGGTTCGCCGACATGAGAACAGGCAATGAGGTCGCCATAAGCGGCGTGCGACTCCTCCGCTTTCCCGGCTGGGTGGTGCGCCACCGCCCTCACGAGGTCATCACCGACCTCAAGGCCGCCCTCCGCGCCGCCGGCTGGGAGGCCACCCACCCCTCCTCCCACGCCGCCTGACCACGGACATCCAGCGCCGGCCCTCGCGGAGTGTGAGCGGGGATTGCCGGTTTCGGGGGCTGGGGTGCGGTCGTGTTGTCTCGGAAGCTCCTAAGATCGACGTATGGAGGTCATCTATTACTTTGATCCGGGATGCCCGTTCACCTGGCGCACCTCCCGATGGCTGCTCGCGGTCGCCCCGGAACGGGGGCTCACCGTGCGGTGGAGCCCGTTCAGCCTGGCGATTCTGAACGGCGACGGCGTGCCGGAGCAGTACCGTGCCATGGTCGCCGCGTCGAGCCGGGCGCTGCGGCTGGTCGCGGCTCTGAAGGCGGACGGTCGTCAGAACCAGCTGGCGGTTTACTACACCGAGCTCGGGAACCGTACGCATGAGGCCGGCGCCGGGATGAGCGACGAGATCGTCGACGCGGCTGCCGACGCTGCCGGTGTGGAGAAGGCGGCGGTGATCCTCGACGACCCGTCGTGGGACGAGTCGGTGCGGGAGTCGCACGAGGCCGCGATGGCGCTCGCCGGGCCGGGCATCGGCTCGCCGGTGCTGCAGGTCGAGGGCGTCACGCGGGGGCTGCACGGGCCGATCATCAGCGAGGTGCCGGCGATCGAGGAGTCACTGGCGATCTGGGATGCGACGGCCACCCTGATCCGCCTCGACTCATTCTTCGAGCTGAAGCGTGGCCGCGGCTGAGCACGACCTGAAGCGCGGCGGCTGAGCGTCACTGCAGCACAGCGGCTGAGCGTCACTGCAGCACAGCCGCAGCTGAGAGACGTGCGGCGGCGGGCTCAGCCGCCCGCCGCCGCACCTCAGAACCCGCAGGAACCGCGCGGCGGAACCCGCCGCGGGTTCCGTGACGAAACCCGGACGGAACTCGCGGCGGAACCCGCGGTGGAGCCCGGCGAGAGGGTCCGCGGCGGAGCCCGGCGACAGGGACCGCGAGCGGACGAGTCAGGTGTCGATGGCGGTGCGCATGGTGGACAGCAGGGTGCCGATCTCGGTCGGGGTCGCGCCGTCCAACACTCGGCGCATGAGGGCCGAGCCCACCACGACGCCGTCGGCGTGTTCGCAGGCGGTGGCTGCTTGGGCTGGGCCGGAGATGCCGAAACCCAGCAGTACCGGCAAGTCTGTCTCGGATTTCAACGCCAGGACCAGGTCGCGGCCGGACGAGCGTAAGGATGTCTGTTCGCCGGTTGGGGCCATGACGCTCACTGCGTACACGAAGGCCTGGCTCTGTCTTGCGATCTGTGCCCTTCGCTGTGGTGGGGTGGACGGTGACGCCAGCAGGATCATGTCGATCTCGTGGCGGGCGGCTGCTTCGCGGACCGGGCCGGCCTCGTCGATGGGCAGGTCGGGTGCGATCAGGCCGGTCAGACCCGCCTCGCGCAGGGCCTCGCAGAACGTGTCCGGTCCGCGGTGTACGACCAGGTTGGTGTACGCGAAGGCGATCAGCGGCACGCCCAGCTCGAGCCGGGACACCTCGTCGAGGATTCCCGTGACGGTCGCTCCTCGGCACAACGCCTGGTAGGACGCCTGCTGGACGACCGGGCCGTCCATTGTCGGGTCGGAGAACGGCAGTCCCAGCTCGATCGCGTCGGCGCCCGCGTCGACCGAGGCACGCAGCAGGTCGGTCCATCCCGGTGTGACGCCGGCGGTCACATACGGCACGAGCATCTTCGAAGCCCCGACCGCGGAAGGAACACCGGCCGCAGAAAAAACGTCGGCGGTAACGGGAGAAAGGCTGGTCATGACAGCTCCATCAGGGTCGCCATGTCCTTGTCGCCACGGCCGGAAAGCGTCAGCACCACCGTCGCCCCCTGAGGGATCGTCCCGTCGGCGGCCGCGCGCAGCACCCACGCCACCGCATGCGCCGATTCGAGCGCGCACAGGATTCCCTCCGCCCGCGCCAGCCGGTGCGTCGCCGCCACCACCTCGTCGTCGGACGCGGTCACGTACGTCGCCCGGCCGATGTCGGCCAGGTACGCGTGTTCCGGACCCACCCCCGGATAGTCCAGGCCGGCCGAGATCGAGTGGGCCTCCTCGATCTGCCCGTGCTCGTCCTGGAGCACCTTCGACACGAAGCCGTGCAGCACCCCGTTGCGGCCCGCGCTGATCGCCGCACCCCCGGCGGCCTCCACGCCGATCAGGCGTGCGGGGGTGTCCAGGAATCCGGCGAACGTGCCGGCCGCGTTGGAGCCGCCACCGACGCAGGCCACCACGAAGTCGGGGGTGGCCGACGACATCACACCGGCGTACTGCGCCCGCGCCTCGTCGCCGATGACCCGCTGGAACTGGCGGACCATCCACGGGTACGGGTGTGGGCCCAGCGCCGACCCGAGGCAGTAGTAGGAGTCCTCGACCGCTGTCACCCAGTGCCGGAACGCCTCGCTGCACGCGTCCTTGAGCGTGCGGCTGCCGGCGGTCACCGGTATCACCTCGGCGCCGAGCATCTTCATGCGGAAGACGTTGAGTTCCTGTCGTTGCATGTCGCGTTCGCCCATGAACACCGTGACGTCCATGCCGAGCAGTGCTCCGGCGGTGGCGGTGGCGACGCCGTGCTGGCCGGCTCCGGTCTCGGCGATCAGGCGGCGTTTGCCCATTCGCCGGGCCAGGAGGGCCTGGCCGGTCACGTTATTGATCTTGTGGGAGCCGGTGTGGGTGAGGTCTTCGCGCTTGAGCAGCAGGGTGATGCCCAGTTCGGCGGAGAGGCGTGCGGCGGGGGTCAGCGGGGTGGGGCGGCCCACGTACACCGAGAGGATGTGGTGCAACTCGGCGTGGAAGGCGGGGTCGGCCCAGGCTTCGGCGAACGCCCGCTCGACCTCGTCGCAGGCGGGGACGAGGGACTCGGGGACGAAGCGTCCGCCGTACTCGCCGAATCGGCCGAGCCCGGACGGAGGGCGAGCGTCGGCACGTACCAACTGATCCACGGTAACCCCCTGGAGTTCTAGAACAGTGAACCATGTATAGCATACTGTTCTAGAACAGTGGCACGGCGGAGTGACGAGGGTTTACCGGCTGCGCCGAGACGGGTATCCCGGCCGCGTCAGAGATCTCATTCGGGAGGGCACCTTGGCCGAGCCGCACGTCACCCTCGACCCGCAGTCGCTCAACCCTGTGGAGCAGAAGCTGCGCGGTCCCCTCGAGGAACAGCTCAGTTCCGCGCTCCAGGCCGCGACCGTCAAGGTCCAGCAGGGGTACGACGGAGAGAGCGTCGAGCAGGTGACCGACATGCTCCTGGAGCAGGCGAAGGCGGGACTGCACCCGGACATCGCCGCGGGATTCAACCCCGACCACAGCCAGCTGCGCCACGTCGCTGAGGAGATCGTGGCGCGGGCGAACTGAGAATCAGGTCAGCGGAGTGTTGTGCCACCGCCTGGTGGAGAGCACCAGGCGGTATCCGTCCGGGTCGGCGATCGTGACGCCCCACTGATCCCAGTACGGCCCTTGCGAGACCCGCCGCCCGCCGGCCTCGACCAGCCGGTTGAGCAGCTCCTCCGGCACCGGCCCGTCCAGGTAGAGCACCAGCAGGTCCTGCTCGGACGGAGCCGGCGAGGGCCCGGCGACGAGTTCCAGGTGCCATGCCGCGCCGGCCCGGCCGACCATCAGCAGATCGTGCTCGCCGGGCCCGCCGGCCGTCGCTCTATACAGCACGTCCAGGCCCAGGGCGCCGGCGTAGAAACGCTCGGCCGCCGCCAGGTCCCGGCTCGGCCGCGCCAGCCGTACGTGTGTCGACGCCTCGATGCCTGCCATCGGTTCACCCCCGTGATCCGAAATCATCTCAGGTCACCAGGAAACCGGCGGCGGCGGGCGTCAGCGCCACCGCGACCAGCCGGGTGCACCGGCCGGCCAGGCAGACCGCCAGGAAAACGTACGACTTCATCGTCGTGGCGGCCGCCGCGAACGTCATGAGCAGCAGCGGCGGTATGCCGACCACAGCGCTCAGCAGGATCACCGGCGCGGCGAGCCAGGGCCGGTCGAGCGGCATCATGCGCCGGGCGTACGCCGAAAGCCGTTTTGCCAAGCGCGACCACCAACGGCCTGGATCGCCCCTCTCCTCGGCCGCCGCCTGCTCCTTGCGGCGCCGGTCGATCCAGGTCCGCAGGGCCGGTACGCGGACCGCTCCCCTGGTGGCCAGGAAGATCCCCATCTTGCCGGTGGTCTGCCCGGCGCCCGCGACGGCGCCCATCAGGAACGCGTTGTGGTTCGTGGCGGCCATCAGCCCGATCAGGTAGGGCTCGACCGGCAGGCCGGGGTAGAACGACGACACGAACCCGACCGCGAAGGTCAGCAGCAGGACCGAGATCACGTCCGCGCCGACGGACCCGGCCGGCAGCGCGGAGATCACGTCAGGGCCGGCGGGGCCGGTGGGCGGAGGTAGCCGGGGATGCGGGAGACCGCAACCAGCGAGACGCCCTTGACGACCATCGCCGCCAGGCCGATCACGACTCCGACCCAGATCGGTACGGGCAGGAGCACCGCCACAGCGAGCGCCGTGGTGTTCAGCACCTTCGCCGGCGGCCACCAGTTCCACCGGTAGATCCCGGGGTGCACCACGTAGAAGTAGTTCGGGCTGACGATCGGCCAGCGCAGGAATACCAGGCTGAGCTGGCAGTCGAGCACGAGGAAGTGCAGCAGGAACACGGTGATCGGGATCGCCGCGTCGGGTCGGAGCGTCATGAGGGCCGCGCCGCACAGGGCGAAACAGGCGCGGTCCGAGATGATGTCGAAGACCGCCCCGAACCGGGTCTCCTGGTCGAGCAGGCGGGCGGCGAGACCGTCGAGCACGTCGCCGATCCAGTAGACGAGGTACGCGATGACGGCGAACCGCATGTCGGCCTGGGTGATCGCAGCGACCGCGAAAGAGACCGACACGATGGTACGCAGGGCCGTGATCGCGTTCGGAAGGTTGAAGCGGGCACCGTCCGACCCGGACTCCAGCAGGCCCGGATCCCAGTGCCGGGACTCGGCCGACGGCTGGGACCGCTGGACCGGTGGACCAGTTGGAGGCATACGGTTCCCATCTCGCGCGGATCGCTGTGACGACATTCAACGCGAATGTGTCAAGTTTCCGCAGCCCCGGCGCGCCAAGACTACCGGCCGTGCAGGTCGAAGATTAAGTCGATCACCAGGGCTGTCCAGCCGGTCTGGTGCCACGCGCCCAGCCCGGCACCGTTGTCGCCGTGGAAGTACTCCGGGAACGCCACCAGGTCCTTCCAGTCCGGGTGGGTCTGGAAGAGCTCGGTCGCGCCGTAGATCGGGCGCCGCCCGTCGGCGTCCGGCAGGAACAACCCGATCAGCCGCCGGGACAGGTCGTCGGCGATCTCGGTGAGCCCGGCCTTGCGCTGCGAACCGGTCGGGTACTCGGCCTTCAGGTCCTCGCCGTAGAACTCGGCGAACTCGCGCAGCGCCTGGACCAGCAGGAAGTTCACCGGCATCCAGACCGGGCCGCGCCAGTTGGAGTTGCCGCCGAACAGGCCGCTGGTGCTCTCCGCGGGCTCGTACCCCACGGTGAAGTCGGAGCCGGCCAGCGAAACCGTGAACGGCTTCTCCAAGTGGGCGCGAGAGAGAGTGCGTAGCCCGTACGGTGAAAGGAACTCCTCGGGATCGAGCAGACGCGCGAGAATGCGCAGCAGCTGATCCTGGCCCACCATCGAGAGAAGGCGCTGCTGGCGCCGATCGGCGCCGCCCAGGCGCCGCGCACTGATCACGTCACCGAACTCACCCTGGTGATGCAGCATCCACCGGACCCGCGAGTTGATCTCCGGGAGCCGGTTGAGGGTCTCCGAGGTGAGCCGGGTGGTGGCCGCCAGCGGGAGCAGGCCGACGATCGAGCGCGCCTTCAGCGGAACCCGGTTGCCGTCCGGCAGGCGCAGCACGTCGTAGAAGAAGCTGTCCTCGTCGTCCCACAGGCCCTGCCGGTACGCGGCCTCGGCGATGTACGTGAAGTGCTCGAAGAACTTGGTGGCCATGTCCTCGTAGGCCCGGTCGTGCAGGGCCAGCAGGATCGCCATGTCGAGCAGGTTCAGCGCGTACATGGCCATCCAGCCCGTGCCGTCGGACTGCTCGAGCACACCGGCGACCGGCAGCGCGGCGGACCTGTCGAACGGGCCGACGTTGTCCAGGCCGAGGAACCCGCCCTCGAAGACGTTGTTGCCGCCGACGTCCTTACGGTTGACCCACCAGGTGAAGTTCAGCAGCAGCTTGTGCATGATCCGGGAGAGGAAGTCGTAGTCCCGGGAGCCGTCGATCTCGAAGACGCGCAGCGCGGCCCAGGCGTGCACCGGCGGGTTGACGTCGCCGAACGCCCACTCGTAGGCCGGTATCTGCCCGTTGGGGTGCATGTACCACTCGCGGAGCAGCAGGAGCAGCTGCGACTTGGCGAAGCCGGGGTCGACGCGGGCGATGCTGACACAGTGGAAGGCCAGGTCCCAGGCGGCGTACCAGGGGTACTCCCACGGGTCCGGCATGCTGATCACGTCGAAGCTGTTCATGTGCCACCAGCCGTTGTTACGGCCGTAGCGCCGGCCCGGCGGTGGCGGTGAGTTGCCCGGGTCGCCGACGAGCCACCGCTTCACGTCGAAGTGGTAGAACTGCTTGCCCCACATCAGCCCGGCGACAGCCTGCCGGGCGACGGACGCCTCCTCGGCGGAGGCGGCGGCCGGGATCACCTCGGCGAAGAACTCGTCGGCCTCGGCGCGCCGGTCACGCATCACCGCGGACCAGCCGTCACCGAGATCCGGTTCCGCGAGTGGCTGGTCACTCTGGGTGAGCCGCAGGCGCAGGGTACGTTCCTCGCCCGGCCCGAGCGTCAGCCGATAGTGCAGCGCGCCCTTGGTGCCGACGGCGCCCGGGTTCACCGTCGGCATGTCGTGAATGACGTGGTCGTTGATGCCGTCCTTGGGAAACGAGCTCCGCCCCGGCAGTCCCCACAGCCGCTGCGAGTTCGTCTCGTTGTCGCACATCAGCGCGGGTGCGGCGTCCGGCCCGTCGAGGGTGATGTGGCCGAGCGAGCGGTGCACACCGTGCAACCGGCCCGGCCAGCCCTTCATGGCCGGCGCCACCCGGTTCGGCAGCCCCCACGACCAGGTGTTGCGGAACCAGAGGGTGGGCAGCACGTGCAGGGTGGCCGGCTCGGGGCCACGGTTCGACACGGTGATCGCGATGCAGGTGTCGGCCGGTGACGCCTTCGCGTAGTCGACGGTCACGGCCCAGAACCGGTCCTCGTCGAAGATGCCGGTGTCGACCAGCTCGTACTCGCCCTCGTTGCGGGAACGGCGGCCGTTCACGGCGACCAGCTGGTCGTACGGGAACTCGTCCTGCGGGTAGTGATAGCGCCAGCGCATCCACGAGTGGGTCGGTGTGGAGTCCTGGTACCACCAGTACTCCTTGGCGTCCTCGCCGTGGTTGCCGCCGTCGCCGCCGAGGCCGAACATCCGCTCCTTGAGGATCGGGTCCTTACCGTTCCACAGGGCGAGCGCGAAGCAGAACGTCTGCCGGTCGTCGCAGAGGCCGGCCATGCCGTCCTCGTTCCATCGGTACGCCCGGGACCGCGCATGATCGTGCGGGAAGTAGTCCCACGCCGTGCCGTGTTCGCTGTAGTCCTCACGAACGGTGCCCCACGCCCGTTCCGCCAGGTAGGGGCCCCACGCGCGCCACGGCTGCTCACCGGAATCGGCCTGGGCCAGGCGTACGCGCTCCGACACGTCCGTTCTCACCCCCACAACCCGATATCCCCCACAACCCGAATTTCGGCCCGGAGTCGATCACACTGAGACTGTCACGCAGATGTGTCAAGTGTGTAAGTCACCGCCGGTTTTGGAGGCTCCGCCACCGTGGCGACCGTTCGTCCGATCGCGTTCGGGCCGCAACTCAGCGCCCGCCTCACCGAGGGCGCCACCCGCGAATGGCTCGTACCCGACGGGGCCGGCGGCTATGCGATGGGAACCGTCAGCGGCCTGCGAACACGGCGTTACCACGGACTTCTGGTGGTCGCCGGGCGCACTCCGGTCGCCCGCAACCTGGCGCTGGCCTCGCTCGACGCCGTGGTCACCCTGCCCTCCGGTACGACGGTGCGGCTCGGCGTGCATCAATGGGCCGACGGCGCGATCTCGCCGGACGGGCACCGGTTCCTGGCCGGTTTCACCCTTCTCGACGGCGTGCCACGCTGGCGCTGGCGGATCGGCGACGTGGTGATCGAGCGCGAGGTGGCCGCGGTCGCCGGGCGGCCCGCTGTCGGCGTGGTGCACCGGCTGGTCGCCGGCGGGCCGGTCACGCTCACCTGCGAGGCGCTCTGCACCTGGCGGGACGCGCACGGCGAGAGGACGGCCGGCGGTCCGCCACCCGCGGTGACGGTCACCGCGGACGGGTGCGTGGTCGAGCAGGCGTACCGGCTGAGCGGTCCCGGCTTCGCCATGACCGGCGAGTGGTACCGCGGCGTGCGTTACCGCGCGGAGGCGGAGCGCGGCCTGCCACCGACCGAGGACCTCTGGTACGCGGGACGCTTCCGAACCGAACTGTCCCGCCCCGGGCAGGTGCACGAGGTGTCCGCCTGGGCCGGCGACCTCGAGGACGTCCCTCCCCGACCGGCCACTGTGGTCACCGCCGCCCGCGCCCGCAACCGCGATGTGGTCGCCGCGGCAGCACCGGCCGACGACACCCGGGCCGCCCTGGCGCTCGCCGCCGACGCGTTCGTGGTCCGCACCGCGACCGGCCCCGACGTGGTCGCCGGCTACCCGTGGTTCGGCGCCTGGTCCCGCGACACGATGATCTCGTACGAGGGCCTGTTCCTCGCCACCGGCCGCGCCGAACTCGGCCGCGACCTGCTCCGGGCCTACGCCGGCACCCTGTCCCGGGGCATGCTGGCGAACACCGCCGACACCGGCAGCGTCGAGTACAACACCGCCGACGGCACGCTCTGGTTCCTGCACGCCGTCGGCCGGCACGTGACCGAGGCCGGCGACGACGACCTGGCCGCCGAGCTGCTCCCGGCCCTGCGTGACGTGGTCAACCACCACCTGGCCGGCACCCGGTACGGCATCGGCACCGACCCGGCCGACGGGCTGCTCCGGCAGGGCTCCGCCGGAGAGGCGCTGACCTGGATGGACGCCCGGGTCGGCGGGGTGCCGGTGACCGCCCGCGCGGGCAAGCCGGTCGAGGTGAACGCGCTCTGGGTGAACGGGCTCGCCACGGTGCTGGAGCTGGCCGCGCGGACCGGAACCACGCCGGGGGCGGCGGAACAGGCGTACCCCTCGGCGCGGGAGGGCTTCAGCCGCCGCTTCCCGACACCGTCCGGGCTGCTGTACGACGTGGTCGACGGCCCGAACGGCGACGACGCGACGCTCCGGCCCAACCAGCTGCTCGCCTGGTCACTGCCGCACGCGCCGTTGCGGCCGGACCGCGAGGCGCTCCAGCGGATCGGCGCGGAGCTGATCACCCCGCTCGGGCCGCGCAGCCTGGCGCCCGGCGAACCGGGGTATCGCGGCAGGCACCGGGGCGGGCCGGCGGAGCGGGACAGCGCGTACCACACCGGAACCGTCTGGCCGTGGCTCACCGGCCCGTACGCCGGCGCCTGGCAGCGTCTCGGGGTGGACGCCGGCGACGTGCTCACCGACATCGAGGCGCATCTGGCCGAGCACGGCCTCGGCTCGATCTCGGAGACGGCCGACGGTGACGCGCCGCACCAGGCGACCGGCTGTCCCTTCCAGGCCTGGTCGGTGGCGGAGAACCTGCGTGTGCGCACGATGTGACCAGCCCGGTTAGGGTCGGGGCCGTGCCCGCCTCCGAATACGTGACCGCCCTGCGCGCCAAGGTCGGCCCCGGCCTGATCATGTTCCCCACGGTGACCGCCGTGGTCTTCAACGACATCGGCGAGATCCTGCTGCACCAGCGCAGCGACAACGGCCGGTGGACGCTGATCGCCGGGATGATGGACCCGGGTGAGCAGCCGGCCGACGCGGTGGTCCGTGAGGTCGAGGAGGAGACGGCCGTTCAGGTCCGGATCGAACGGCTGGCGGGGCTCGCCCTGCACGAGGTGACCTATGAGAACGGCGACCACTGCCACATGGTCAACTCGTGGTTCCGCTGCCGCGCGATCGGTGGTGAGGCCCGGGTGAACGACACCGAGTCGCTCGCTGTCGAGTGGTTCGCGCTGGACGCGCTGCCCGAGCTGAACCCGTTCGCCCGGCACCGGATCCGCACGTCCCTGGCCGAAGAGGCACCGCCCTGGTTCGCCGCCCCGGGCGAAGGCATCATCCCCGGCATGTGAGCCGCCGTCAGGCGAGCCAGCCGGGGCGGATCAGTCCCGCCTCGTACGCCAGCACCACCAACTGCGCCCGGTCCCGCGCGCCCAGCTTGATCATCGTCCGGCTGACGTGGGTCTTCGCCGTAGCCGGGCTGATCACCAGCCGGGCGGCGATCTCGTCGTTGGACAGGCCCTCGGCGACCAGCACCATCACCTCCCGCTCCCGGTCGGTGAGCTGCTCCAATTCGCGTGCCGGCACCGGTTCCCGCCCGCGACCGGTACCGCCGGCGAACTCGCCGATCACCCGCCGCGTCACGCTCGGCGAGAGCAGCGCCTCGCCGGCCGCCACCACCCGTACCGCCCGCAGCAGCTCGACCGGCTCGGTGTCCTTGACCAGGAACCCGGAGGCGCCGGTGCGCAGTGCCTCGAACACGTACTCGTCGAGCTCGAACGTCGTCAGGATGACCACCCTGGTCCCGGCCAGCGCGGCGTCGGCGGCGATCCGGCGGGTGGCCTCCAGGCCGTCCACCCCCGGCATCCGGATGTCCATCAGGACGACGTCCGGCCGTGCCGCCCGCACCAGCTCGACCGCCTGGAGGCCGTCGGCGGCCTCACCGACCACCTCGATGTCCGGCTCCGCGCCGAGCAGCGCCCGGAACCCGGCCCGCACCAGCGCCTGGTCGTCCGCCAGCAGCACCCTGATCATCCGTCCCCCTCCGATTTCCCCGGTGCCGGCAGCAGCACCGACACGAGGAAGCCGCCGCCGGGCAGGCGCCCCGCCTCGAAGCGGCCGCCCAGCGCCTCGGCCCGCGCCCGCATCCCGGTGATCCCACTGCCCGGCTCACTGTCCTGCTCCCCCGGCGGCACCCCGCCGTTGCGGAGCGACAGGTGCAGGGCCGTCGGCAGGTAGCCGACAGTGACCTCCGCCTTCGGATCCGGCCCGGACGCATGCCGCCGCACGTTCGTCAGCCCCTCCTGCACGATCCGGTAGGCGGCCCGGTCCACCTCGGCCGGCAGCTCCCGCGGTTCCCCGTTCACCACGGTCCGCACCGGAATCCCCGCTCCCGCCGTCAGCTCGTCCAGCCGGTTCAGCCCGAGCGCCGGCTGCCTCGGTGCCGCCTCCCCCTCGGTACGCAGGGCACCCAGCACCGACCGCACCTCCCGCAGCGCCTCCGCACTGGCGCTCTTGATCGCGGTGAGCGCCTCCCGCGCCTGCTCCGGCCGGTTGTCCATCAGGTGCAGCCCGACACCCGCCTGCACGTTGATCAGCGACAGGTGGTGGCCGAGCACGTCGTGCAGCTCCCGGGCGATCCGCAGCCGCTCCTCGGACGCCTGCCGCCGCTCCTGCTCCTTCTTCGCGCGGGCCTGCTCGGCGCGCGCCTTGTGGATCTCGGCGAGGTGCTCGGAGTGCACCTTGGAGACGGCGCCCAGGACCACCGCACCGCCCAGCCCGATCGCGGCGAGCGCCGCCTGGCCCCAGGTCGGGCGGGTACCCGGGGGCAGCCCGAGCGGATCGGCGAGCACCACGACAACAAGCAGGTAGCAGGCGTAGCCCACCGCGGCAGCGATCGCCGCCGCCCGCAGTCGTCCCTGGCGGGACACGGTGAACAGCGCGATGGCGGGTGCTGCCGCGTATGGGAAGTGCGGTGCCGCCTGCGTCGCGAAGATCAGTGACGGCACGGCCGCGACGGCGAACACGACGAGCGGCGAACGGCGGCGCCAGAACAGGGCGAGCGGCCCGATCATCAGCATCGCGTAGACGGCGCAGTTCATCGGGCCGTACACCCGGCCGTCCTCGGCCATGTTGTGGGTGCCGACCATGTGGAAGAGGGTCGCCACGATCACCGCGCCGGGCGGCCATTCCGGGCGGCGCCCGCGGTCGTGCCGCCCGTCCCGGGCAGCGGCGAACCGCATCCCCAGTTCGGCGGGCTTCGTCATGAGCCGAAACTACGGCACCGGCCGGGTCCCGGCATCGCCGTGCGGACCACATCCGGGTACCTCCGGCGGCTCAGCCGGCGGCCCCCGCTACGCCCCGGGGAGTACGCGGGCCCTCCCCAGGGATGCTCCACCGGGCCGACGCGCCGCACGGCCGGACAGCCCACTCTGGTGACAGACATCGAGCGAGGAGTGGACATGAACCCGAACGAAGCCCCCGCGACCCGGCTGCGGACCTCCGACACGGAGCGCGAGCAGGTCGCCGAGATCCTGCGAGCCGCCATGGCCGAGGGCCGCCTGGACCTGACCGAGGGTGAGGAGCGGCTCGCCTCGTCGTACGCGGCGAAGTATCGCGACGAGCTCAGACCGCTCACCGCCGATCTCCCCGACGGCGGCCGGCACGCCCTCGCCCACACCCCGCAGGCGCGCGCCGCGACACGCCGGTCCCTGCAGCGGCACGCGAGTTTCATCCTGGTCCTCGCCGGTGTCCTCACCGGCGTGTGGCTGCTCTCCGGCGCCCAGTTCTTCTGGCCGGTCATCCCGCTGACCTTCCTGGTCATCGGCCTGATCAAACACGCCCGCTACGGCCGCTACCGTCTCGAGTACACGGTCGGCCGCCACGGTCACCTCTGATCCTCAAGGACGACAGCGCTCCGACATGGACGCGACGGTCGTTGATCTTCCCCGTCGGCTCTGCCAGAGTGGCCGAGTTTGTTCGGGGAGGGACAAGGCACATGATGGGTCCGTCGCACGCTCTCTCGGGGGCTGCCGCCTGGCTCGCCGGCAGTTGGGCGCTCGATCATTTCGCGAACGTGAGCCAGTCACCGCTGGAGGTGGCCGTCGGCACGGCGATCTGCGCTGGTGGCGCGCTTCTGCCCGACCTGGACATGTCCGGCAAGGTGACACGCAACCAGGGTGGCGCCACCGTCGCGCGCACCTTCGGCGTTTTCTCACTCTTCGTAGCCGAAGTCGTCGAGAAGTTCTCGCTCGGCGTCTACACCGCCACCAAGCTGAAGCGTGATCCGCGCCGCGACAACGGTCACCGCACCTTCACGCACACCCTGCCGTTCTGCGCCCTGATCGCCTGGGCGACCACCGCCCTCTGCGCCCGATTCGGCGAGTGGGCGGTGGTCGGCATCGTCTTCTTCATGGCCGGCCTGGCACTGCGCGGCCTCTTCGACGAGTGGGCGGAACGCGCCGGCTGGGTGATCGTCACCCTCGCCTCCGGCGTCATAGCCTGGTTCACCGGCGCCAACCTGCCGAGCGACCGCGGTTACCCCCTGTTAGGACTAGCCGTCGGCGTCGGCTGCTTCGTCCACATCCTCGGCGACATGATCACCAAGAACGGCGTACCGATCCTGTGGCCGATTCCGATCAAGCGCCGCATGTGGATGATGATCGGCATCCCGAACAGCATGGCAGTCCGCGTAGGCGGCAAGGTCGAGGTGGTCGTCCTCCGCACCGCCTTCACCGTGATCTCCCTGCTCTCCATCGCCGGCCTCTTCGTCCCCGGAGTCCTGGAACGCTTCAACCTAGACGTCTGGGCGAGCAAATAAGACCTCCCGGACCAAATCCAGGCCCCCATGCCGGGCCCAATCAAAGATCAACTTCTTTTTGTACGGTCCAATCACAGCTCTCCTACTACAACGCCGGCGGGCTGCCCACTCCCGCCTTTGCCGCGCCCGCCGGGCTGAGCTCAGTCGGACAACCCAGCTGGCACCCAGCGGGGCATTTCCGGCCGCAAAACCCCCCTCACGCCCAGCCGAACAACCCAGCTGGCACCCAGCGGGGTGTTTTCGGCCGCAAGGCACCGCTCACGCCCAGCCGAGCAACCCAGCTGGCACCCAGCGGGGCACTTCCCGCCGCAAGACCCCCCTCACGCCCAGCCGGACAACCCAGCTGGCACCCAGCGGGGTGTTTTCGGCCGCAAGGCACCGCTCAGCGCCAGCCGGGGTGACCGAACGGTGATCCAGCTGGCTCCCGGTGCTGCCTCACGGCCGTTGAGGCAGCACTCACGCCCAGCCCGAGCCGCGGCAGTCCGAGCCGCGGCAGTCCGCGCTCGAGCCTCCGCGGCAGTCCGCGCTGCGGCAGTCCGCGCTCGAGCCTCCGCGGCAGTCCGCGCTCCGGCAGTCCGCGCTCGAGCCTCCGCGGCAGTCCGCGCTGCGGCAGTCCGCGCTCGAGCCTCCGTGGGCGTCCGCGCCGAAAGGTGTTCGGATCGGGCGGGAGTCGAGGGGGTCAGTCGATGTTGTAGGCCAGGTTGGGGCGGAGCCAGCGCTCGACCTCGGGCATCGGCATGCCGCGGCGGGCCGCATAGTCCTCGATCTGGTCGCGGCCGAGGCGTCCCACGGTGAAGTACTTCGACTCGGGGTGCGCGAAGATCAACCCGCTCACCGCGGCCGCCGGCATCATTGCGAACGACTCGGTCAGGTGCACGCCGATCGACGACGTGCCGAGCAGCTCGAACAGTTCGCGCTTCTCGCTGTGGTCCGGGCAGGCCGGGTAGCCCAGGGCCGGGCGGATCCCCCGGAACCGCTCCGCGTGCAGGTCTTCCAGGGCCGGCTGCGAGCCCGGCTCGAACCACTCGCGGCGGGCTTTCAGGTGCAGGTACTCGGCGAACGCCTCGGCGAGCCGGTCGGCGAGGGCCTTGACCATGATGGCCCGGTAGTCGTCCTGTTCGGCCTCGTAGCGGTGGGCCAGCTCGTCGGCGCCGTGGATCGCGACGGCGAACCCGCCGAGGTGGTCGCCGGACGGGGCGATGTAGTCGGCGAGGCAGCGGTTGGCGCGGCCGGCCGGCTTCTGGGTCTGCTGGCGCAGCATCGGGAAGGAGAAGCCGTTATCCAGCAGGATGTCGTCGCCGTCGGAGTGCGCCGGCCAGAACCCGTAGACGCCACGGGCCTGGAACGAGCCCCGGGCGATGATCTGGTCGAGCAGCGTGTTGGCGTCGTCGAACAGCTCACGGGCGACCGGCTGGTCGAGGATCGCCGGGTACTTGCCCTTGAGCTCCCAGGCCAGGAACAGGAACTGCCAGTCGATCATGCGGCGCAATTCGGCGATGGTGGGCGCGATCTCCCGTACCCCCGTGAAAGCCGGCACCGGCAGCTCGCCGAACGCGACCGCCTCCCGGTTGGCCCTCGCCTGGGCGAGGGTGAGCAACGGCTGCGAGTGCCGCTTCTCGTGCTGCTCGCGCAGCCGCTCCTGCTCGGCCCGGTTGCTCTCGTCGAGTTTCTGCGCACGGCCCGGGTCCAGCAGGTCGGAGACGACACCGACCACCCGGGACGCGTCGAGCACGTGCAGGGTCGGCGAGTCGTAGGCCGGCGCGATCCGGACCGCGGTGTGCTGTTTCGACGTGGTGGCCCCGCCGATCAGCAGCGGCAGCTTGAGCCCGCGCCGCTGCATCTCGGCGCCGACCGCGACCATCTCGTCCAGCGACGGAGTGATCAGCCCGGAGAGGCCGATCACGTCGGCGCCCTCGGTGACCGCGGTGTCCAGGATCTTCGCCGTCGGCACCATCACGCCGAGGTCGATCACCTCGTAGTTGTTGCAGCCCAGCACCACACCGACGATGTTCTTGCCGATGTCGTGGACGTCGCCCTTGACCGTGGCGAGCACGACCTTGCCCTGGCCGCGTGAGCCCGCCTCCTTCTCGTCCTCCATGTAGGGCAACAGGTAGGCGACGGACCGCTTCATCACCCGGGCGCTCTTGACCACCTGGGGCAGGAACATCTTGCCGGAGCCGAACAGGTCGCCGACGACGCTCATACCGTCCATGAGCGGGCCCTCGATGACGTCGAGGGGCCGGGGCAGCGTCTGCCGGGCCTCCTCGGTGTCGGCCTCGATGAAGTCGACGATGCCGTGCACCAGAGCGTGGCTGAGGCGTTTCTCGACCGGTGCGTCCCGCCAGGAGAGGTCCACCTCGCGCTTGGCGCCGGACCCGGTGACCGTGGAGGCGAACGTGACGAGGCGGTCGGTGGCGTCCGGGCGCCTGTCGAAGATCACGTCCTCGACGAGTTCCAGCAGCTCGGCGGGGATGTCCTGGTAGACGGCGAGCTGCCCGGCGTTGACGATGCCCATGTCCAGGCCGGCCTTGACCGCGGCGAACAGGAACGCCGAGTGCATGGCCTCGCGGACCACGTCGTTGCCGCGGAAGGCGAACGACAGGTTCGAGATGCCGCCGCTGGTCCGGGCGCCGGGGCAGCGCTGCTTGATCAGCGGGAGGGCCTCGATGAACGCCTTCGCATACCCGTTGTGCTCGCTGATGCCGGTCGCGACGGCCAGCACGTTGGGGTCGAAGATGATGTCGGTCGGGTCGAAGCCGTCGCCGACCAGCAGGTCGTAGGCCCGGCCGCAGATCTCCACCTTGCGGTCGCGGGTGTCGGCCTGGCCCTGCTCGTCGAAGGCCATCACCACCGCGCCGGCGCCGAACTCGCGGATCTTGCGGGCCTGCTGGAGGAACAGCTCGGGGCCCTCCTTCAGGCTGATCGAGTTGACCACGCCCTTGCCCTGGACGCACTTGAGGCCGGCTTCGAGGACCGACCACTTCGAGCTGTCGATCATGATCGGGATCCGGGCCACCTCGGGCTCGGTCGCGATCAGGTTGAGGAAGGTGGTCATCGCCCGCTCGCTGTCGAGCAGGTCGGCGTCCATGTTCACGTCGAGCAGGTTGGCGCCACCGCGGACCTGCTCGAGGGCGACGTCGACGGCGGCCTGGTGGTCGTCGGCCTCGATGAGGCGGCGGAACTTGGCCGAGCCGGTGACGTTGGTCCGCTCGCCGATCATGACGAACCCGGTGTCCGGGCCGATCTCGAACGGCTCCAGGCCGCTGAACCGGGTGGTCGGCTGCGACGGCACGACGACGCGCGGTGCCGCGCCGGCCACCGCGGAGGCGACCGCCGCGATGTGCGCCGGCGTGGTGCCGCAGCAGCCGCCGATCAGGTTGACCAGACCGTCGGCGGCGAAACCGCCCAGCAACTGCCCGGTCTCCTCGGGTGTCTGGTCGTAACCGCCGAAGGCGTTGGGCAGGCCGGCGTTCGGGTGGGAGGCGACGAAGACATCCGCGAGGCGGGCCAGCTCGGCCACGTGCGGGCGCATCTCGGCCGCGCCCAGCGAGCAGTTCACGCCGACGACCAGGGGCTTCGCTCGTTCGATCGACCGCCAGAACGCCTCGACGGTCTGACCGGAGAGGGTCCGCCCGGAGATGTCGAGGAACAGCGA
The DNA here is from genome assembly GCF_042666575.1 of Actinoplanes sp. GCM10030250. NCBI lineage: Bacteria > Bacillati > Actinomycetota > Actinomycetes > Micromonosporales > Micromonosporaceae > Actinoplanes > Actinoplanes sp. GCM10030250. The sequence continues at coordinate 196,735 of NZ_JBHTDO010000004.1, forward strand.
GATCCAGAGGGGCAGCTCGGGCGCCACCTCGCGAGCCGCCGCGATCGCCGCCTTCGCGTTCAGCGAGTCGAAGATCGTCTCGATCAGCAGCAGGTCGGCGCCGCCCTCGGCGAGAGCCGAGATCTGTTCCTCGTACGACGACTTGACCTGGTCGAAGGTGACCGCCCGGAAGGCCGGGTCGTCGACCTTGGGAGAGATGGAGAGCGTGACGTTCATCGGGCCGACCGAGCCGGCCACGAACCGGGGTTTCCCGTCGCGGGCCGTGGCCTCGTCGACAGCCTGCCGGGCGAGCCGTACGCCCTGCACGTTCATGTCGCGAACCAGGTGCTCCAGAGCGTAGTCACCCTGGGCGATGCTGGTGGCGGTGAACGTGTTGGTGGTGGTGATGTCGGCGCCCGCCGCCAGATATTGCCGGTGCACGTCGAGGATGACGTCCGGCCGGGTCAGGATCAGCAGGTCGGGGTCGCCGGTGACGTCCTTCGGATGATCCGCCGGGATCAGGTCACCGCGGTAGTCAGCCGGGGTGAGGCTCGCGCCCTGGAGCATCGTGCCCCAGGCGCCGTCCAGCACCAGGATCCGCTCAGCGAGCAGCTCGCGCAGCTTGTCGACGGTCTGAGCCAACAGAAACACCTCCGAGAATGTCGGAGGCGCCCTTGTTTCGGGATGTTCACCGGTCGAGCGTGACGGGTGGCCCGCTGCAGCGCCTCTCGGCCGGAGCATTAACGATACCCACCCTTTCACTTGGCGTCGTTGTAGGCACCAACCACTGAGACATCCACCGGAAAACGGACCGGGGTGGTCCCGAAGAGCAGGCGCCCGGCCGTCACCGCGCTCTCCTGAACTGCCGCGACGACGCTTTCCGCCTGCTCAGCGGGGCAGTGCACGACAACCTCGTCATGCACGAAGAGCACCAGCTCGGCCGCTGTGCCCTCCAGCGCGGTGCGCAATGTGGCGAGCAGCACCAGCGCCCACTCGGCGGCCGTGGCCTGAATCACGAAGTTTCGGGTGAATCGGCCCCTCGCTCGACCGGGTGGTGGTGCCACCTCATCAGGGGGGTCGAGGCCCGCATCGGAGGAGACGAAAGCCGGCGGGCAGGTCCGCCCGAGCCAGGACCGCACCAGACCGCCGGCCTCCCCGGTCCGCGCGGCGGCCTCCACGAACTCGAAAGCCGTCGGGTACTGCCGGCGCAGCACCGCCAGGGCCGGGATGGCGTCGCCGCCGGTCTGCCCATACATCGCGCCGATCAGGGCGACCTTCGCCTTGGCCCGGTCGCCGCCGAACGAGTCGGTGGCCAGGGCCGCGTAGAGATCGCCCTCGGCGGCGGCGCGCGCCAGCCGCTCGTCACCGGAGACGGCGGCCATGACCCGGGGCTCGAGCTGGCCGGCGTCGGCGACCACGAACCGCCAGCCGGGGTCGGCGACGACCGCCCGGCGGACCACCTTGGGAACCTGGAGCGCACCGCCGCCCCGGGAGGCCCAGCGGCCGGAGACGACACCACCCGGCACATATTCCGAGCGGAAGCGGCCGTCGCGCACCCACGCGTCGCACCAGGACCAGCCGTGCGCCGTCCAGATGCGGTAGAGCTCCTTGAACTCCAGCAGCGGGGCGACCGCCGGGTGGTCGACGCCGCGCAGCACCCACGCCCGCGTATTCGGCACGTCGACGCCGGCTCGGGCGAAGGCGCGCACCACCTCGGCGGGTGAGTCGGGATGCAGCCCGCGCACGCCGAACGCGGCGTTGATCTCGGCGGTCAGCTCGGCGAGGCGGCGGGGCGGGCCGACCGGCTGCGGCGGGCCGAGCAGCTCGCGGAGAAGCTGGTCGTGGAGATCGGCACGCCACGGCAGCCCGGTGTGGCCCATCTCGGCGGCGATCAGCGCCCCGGCCGACTCGGCGGCGACGAGCAGCCGGAACCGGCCGGGATGACGTGTCTCCGTGATGCGGCGCTGCTGATCCTCGTACACCTCGAGGAGGTCTTGAATTTCCAGGGTCGGCGCGGTGACCGTCTCGAAAAGAGCGCCCTGCGCGAAGCCCGGCGGCTCGGCGTCGGGACGCAACGCGTCGGGCGGCACCGGAAGGCCGTGCGCCCGGGCCCGCGCCGCCGCCGGACCGCGCGGCTCGCCCCAGCGCCCGGCGTGCCCGAGCAGCAGCGCCTCGGTGAGCTCGAGGTCGTGGCAGCGGGCCACCCGCACGCCGGCGCGCAGCATCGCCGGATAGAGGTCGGAGGTGGCCGCCCAGATCCAGCGCGGATGGTCGGCTGCCTCCCGCTCGGCGACCGCCCGCGCGAGATCACCGACATGCCGCGGCGGCGAACCGGCGGACAACTCCGCCAGCCGGCCACCGCGGCCGTCCGGATCGGGAGAGACAGCTACCAGCACGCCGCCATTCTCACCCGGGGGTATGACACTTCACTGCCGGCTGGACCGCGCCCAGAGGTTGATGCCGGAGTCGGTCGCATACTTGTCGATCCCGGCCAGCTCGTCGTCGCTGAACGCGGTGTTCTCCAGTGCCGCGACGTTCGTCTCGAGCTGGGCGACGCTGCTCGCACCGATGACCGTGGAGGTCATCCGCGGGTCCCGCAGCACCCAGGCGATGGCCAGCTGGGCCAGGCTCTGCCCGCGGCGCTCGGCGATGGTGTTCAGCGCCCGGATCTTGTCGAGGTTCTCGTCGCTGAGCAGGTCGGTGCTGAGCGACTTGTCCTCGCTGGCCCGGGAGCCCTCCGGCACGCCGTCGAGATAGCGGTCGGTGAGCATGCCCTGCGCGAGCGGGGAGAACGCGATGCAACCCGCCCCCGCGTCCTCGAGGGTGTCCAGCAGGCCGTCCTCGATCCAGCGGTTCAGCATCGAGTAGGACGGCTGGTGTATCAGCAGCGGTGTGCCGAGCCCGCGCAGGATCGCGGCGGCCTCGGCGGTCTTCGCCGGTGAATAGCTGGAGACGCCGGCGTAGAGCGCCTTGCCGGCCCGCACCGCGGCGTCGAGCGCGCCCATCGTCTCCTCGAGCGGCGTCTCCGGGTCGAAGCGGTGCGAGTAGAAGATGTCGACGTAGTCCAGGCCCATCCGCTTCAGGGACTGGTCCAGGGAGGCGGTCAGGTACTTGCGGGAACCCCAGTCGCCGTACGGGCCGGGCCACATGTCGTAGCCCGCCTTGGTGGAGATGACCAGCTCGTCGCGGTGATCCCGGAAGTCGGTGGCGAGGATCCGGCCGAAGTTCTGCTCGGCGGAGCCGTACGGCGGGCCGTAGTTGTTGGCCAGGTCGAAGTGCGTGATGCCCAGGTCGAAGGCCCGGCGCAGGATGGCGCGCTGGGTCTCCAGGGGCTTGTCGTCACCGAAGTTGTGCCATAGGCCGAGCGAGACGGCGGGCAGTTTCAGGCCGCTGCGGCCGGTGCGGCGGTACTCCATCTCCGGCATCAGGAGATCTCCGCGAGGTCGTCGGCGGTCAGGACGAGATCGGCGGCGGCCGCGGAGTCGGTGATCGACTCGGGGCGGCTGGCGCCGGGGATCGGTACGGTGATCGGCGACTTGGCGAGGTGCCAGGCCAGGCAGACCCGTTGCGGGCTCACGCCGTACCTCTCGGCCACCGCGGCGAAGGCCGCGGCGTGACCGCCCAGCTCGGCCGCCCGGCTGATCCCGCCCAACGGTGACCAGGGCAGGAAGGCGATGCCCAGCTCGGTGCAGAGCTCCAGCTCCGGCTCGGAGGAGCGGAACGCCGGCGAGAACTGGTTCTGCACGGACACCAGGCGCCCGCCGAGGATCTCCCGCGCCTCGCGGATCTGCGCGGGGTTGGCGTTGGAGATGCCGGCCATCCGGATCTTGCCGGCGTCGAGCAGGTCGCGGATCGCGCCGATCGAGTCCGCGTAGGGCACCTTCGGGTCCGGCCGGTGGTGCTGGTAGAGGCCGATGCTGTCGACGCCGAGGCGCTTGAGCGAGTCCTCGCAGGCCTGCTTCAGATACTCCGGTGAGCTGTTCAACGTCCAGCTGCCGTCACCCGGCCGCAGGTGCCCGCCCTTGGTCGCGACCAGGACGCCGGACGTGTCCCCGCCGTAACTCGCCAGGGCACGGGCGATCAGCGACTCGTTGTGCCCGACCTCGTCCGCGTGCAGGTGGTAGGCGTCAGCGGTGTCGATCAGGGTGATGCCGGCGTCGAGGGCGGCGTGGATCGTACGGATCGAGCGTTCCTCGTCCGGTCGTCCCTCGATCGACATCGGCATGCCGCCGAGTCCGATCGCGCTGACTTCTACGTCACCAATGTGTCGGGTCTTCATGACCTCAGGTGTACCCGGTGGACGCCGGGTACAACAGGCGAATCCGGCCTACTTGACGGCGCCCGCGGTCAGGCCCGCCTGGATCTGCCGCTGGAACACCGCGTAGACCACGATCATCGGGAGGATCGCCAGGGTCAGCGCGGCGAACAGCTGTCCCCACTCGGCCTGGTAACCGGCCGAGACGCTGATGTTCGCGATGCCCTGGGTGAGCACCCACTTCGACTCCGAGCCGGCGCCCTGCATGATCACGACCGGGAGCAGGTACTGGTTCCACTGGCCCACGATGTTGAAGATCGTGATGCTGATCAGGCCGGACTTCGCCATCGGCATCATGATCTGGAAGAACCGGCGGAGGTGCCCGGCACCGTCGACGGTCGCCGCCTCCTCGATCTCGTGCGGCAGCGTGCGGAAGAACGCGACGAGGAAGAAGACGGTGAACGAGAGCGAGTAGGCGATGTAGATCAGGATCAGCCCGAAGTACGAGTTCAGCAGGTTCAGCGACTGCGCGATGCCGAACAGCGGTGCCAGCGCCATGAAGGTCGGGAAGGCCAGCCCGGAGACGAACAGGTAGTAGATGAACCGGTTGCCGACGAACTTGTAGCGGGCCAGAACGTAGGCGGCCATCGAGCCGAGCAGCATCGTGCCGGCCGTGCTGATCGCCACCACGAAGACGCTGTTCAGGAAGTACTGGCCGATGTTCGCCTCGCTCCAGGCTCCCGTGTAGGAGTCGAGCGAGTAGTTCTCGGGCAGCGCGAAGGGCGTACCGAGGAAGATCTCCTCGTTGCTCTTGAACGAGGCCAGCAGCACCCAGATCAGCGGGCCGACGGTGGCCAGCGCCCACAGGACGAGGGCCAGGTGCGCCACGCCGCCCAGGGGGTTGACGCTTTTGCGAGCCTTGGCCGGGGCCGCGGCCACCGTACCGGTGCTGGGCTTGGTGCTCGTGATGTTCGTCATCGTCTCGTCTTTCGGTGATCAGGCGTCGGCCGAGTCGCGGTTGCCGACCCGCAGGGTCAGCCACGCGAAGCTCAGGGCGAGGAAGAACAGGACGACGCCGAGCGCCGAGGCGTAACCGGCCTGGGAGTACTTGAAGGCGTTGAGATAGATCTGCAGGCTCAGCACCTGCGTCGAGTTGTTCGGGCCGCCCTGGTTCACCGTCATGATGTTGACCAGCGCGAAGGCGTCGAAGGCGGCGATGCCGAGATAGATCCAGGCGACCTGGATGTTGCCCCACAGCAGCGGCAGCGTGATCCGGAAGAACAGCGAGATCCGGGTCGCGCCGTCGAGCGCGGCGGCCTCGTAGGTCTCCTGCGGGATCGAGCCCATGCCGGCCGAGAAAAGCACCACGTAGAAGCCGACCGCCTGCCAGATGAGCACCACCAGGATGCAGGTGAGCGCCCAGCGTTCACTGGCGAGGAAGAGCCACGGCTCCCAGGAGTCGGGCAGCAGGCCGTTGATCATGCCGCTCTTGTCCGGGCCGAAGACCCGGCCGAAGATCACGCCGACGATGGCCAGCGCCAGCAGCTGCGGGAAGAAGAAGATCACCCGATAGACCGGTGAGCCCCAGACACCGCGGGTGATGCCGCCCCGGGTGCCGCCGCCGACGTTCAGCAGGAACGCGAAGAACAGCGCGAGGGCGATCGTCGCGATCGGCAGCAGGAGCAGCAGGTAGCCGTTGTGCCGCAGCGCGGTCCAGAAGACCGAGTCGTTGAAGAGCTTCTCGAAGTTGGCGAAGCCGACGTCCTTAAACGTGCCGTAGCCCGTCCAGTCGGTCAGAGACAGCCGGAACATCTGCAGGTAGGCGCCGACCACGAAGATGGCGTAAAGCGCCACCGGCACGGCAAGGAAACCGATGATGAAGGGATACTTGCCGTGCCGCATGGCGCTTTACCGTCCTACTAGGTCGTGACTCAGGCGCGGGTGAACTTGGCGATCGCCGAGTCCTTGGCGGTGTCCTGAGAAGCCTTCTCCATCGTGTCGCAGAACTTCTGCGCGTCGCCACCGTTGAACATCAGGGTGTTGGCGGCCTCGCGCGACGCCTCGTCGAGCTTCTTGTACCAGGTGTCGAACAGGTAGCCCATGAAGACGTCCTTGCCGGCCTTCGACAGCATGTCGTTGCCGCTGGTCAGACCGGGCGAGATGGTCAGGCCGTCGGCCGCACCCGCCACCACGGTGAGCGACTTGGTCAGCTTGGTGAACTCGAGAGCCGCCTCTTTCGAGAGCATGACCCGCAGGTACTCCTTGCCGCCCTGCGGGTTCTTGCCCTTGGAGGAGGCGAAGTAGATCTCGCCGGCCGCCGCGTTGATCGCCGTCGCCGGGAGCTGGTCCGAGGCGGTGACGCTCGGGTACGGCATGACCGCGTACTCGAAGTTCGGCGTGATGCTGGCCGCCTGCTCGTTCTCCAGCCAGGAGCCGCACGGGTAGAACGCGACCTTGTCCTGGTTCTGCTGGAGCTGGACCTCGGTGTGCTTGAGGCCCAGGAAGCTCTTGTTGATGTACTTGGTGCCGATCTGGCCCCAGGCCTCGGCCGCCTGCTTGATGGCGGGGGCCTGCCACGCGCCCGGCTTGAGGTTGTCCAGGTCCTTGAGGACCTGCTCGGTGCCGATCTTGGCCGCGCTGGTCAGGATGGCCCGGACCATGTAGTACGACGCGTTGGCACCCGCGTAGCCGAACGGCGTGATGCCGGCCGCCTTGATCTTGTCGCACAGGGCCACGAAGTCGGCCCAGGTGGTCGGGACCGTCCAGCTGTTCTTGTCGAACAGCTTCTTGTTGTAGTACAGGCCGAAGACGGTGAACGCGTAGTTCACCGCGAACGGCTTGCGGCCGCCGTCGGTGTCGTACGTGCCCTGCTCGATCGCGCCCGGCACCAGGGTGTCGGCAACGGTCTTGCCCGCGATGTCGAAGGACGGCGCCGCGAACAGGTCGGTCAGGTCGGCGGCCTGGCCGGCCTTGACGATGGCACCGAAGTCCATCAGGTCCGAGCCCGAGTTGTTGATCATGTCGGGCGAGTCGCCGGAGTTCAGCCGCGGCTTGATCGTGGTGGCGATCTGCTGGGTCGCGGAGTAGGTGACCTTCGACTCCGGCCACTTCTTCGTGTAGAGCGGGGTGTCGACGTCGGTGGCGTACTTGGTGCCGAGGCCACCGTCGAAGATGACGATCTCGAGCGGCGCCTTCGGGTCGATGCCGAGCGGGTTCTCCGCGGACTTGGTGCCGGTGGCCTGCTCCTTGGTCTCCTCTTCACCGCCGCCCACGCAGGCACTCAGCATGCCTACGGCGGGGGTGGCGGCGAGGCCGACCGCGGCGGCACGCCGCAGGAGGGTACGACGGTCGAGCTCAGAACGCGTTATGTCAGACATCGATGTCCTTTCTGGTGTTCCGGGAGAATACTCAGCCCTTGACGGCGCCGGCAGTCAGCCCCGTGGCGATGTTGCGTTGAATCAGCAGGAAGAAGACCACCACCGGGATCGAGGTGATGATCGCACCGGCCATGAGGGGGCCCCAGGCGGTACCGCGTTCGGTCTGGTTGTAGAGCAGCCAGGCCATCAGGTTCTGTTTCTGCGGGTTGTTCAGCGTGTTGATGATGATGAACTCGTTCCACGCCTGGATGAACCCGTAGACCGAGGTGGCGACCAGTCCGGGGCCGGTGAGCGGCAGGATGATCCGCCAGAACACCTGCGGCCGCGTACAGCCGTCGATCATGGCGGCCTCGTCCAGCTCCCGGGGGATCCCGGAGATGAAGCCACGCAGTGTCCATACCGTGTATGGAAGCAGTAACACCAGGTAAACCAGGGCCACACCGACAAGCGAGTTGGTGAGATTCGCACCCTGGAGCATCAGGAAGAGCGGGATGAGCAGTGCCAGGAACGGCACCAGCTGCACGCACAGGATGACCAGGATGATCGCCTTGCGACCGTAGAACTGGAACCTGGCGATCGCAAGGGCGGCGAGGAAACCGACGACGAGCGCCGCGGCGACCGCCATCGCCGTGATGATCAGGCCGTTCACCATGGCCGGCAGGAACAGCTCCTCGCCCAGCGCGGACCTGAAGTTGTCCAGCGTCGGGTTCTCCGGCAGGAAGGTCGGCGTGAAGCTGCGGACCTCGCTGTCCGGCTTGAACGCCGTGTTCATCACCCAGTACACCGGGAAGATCATGAACAATCCGAAGACGATCCCGGTGGAGTTCGCGAAGAACGTACCGATACGGCTGCGTCCGACAGTGACGACGCCTTCGTCGTGGCGGGCCATCAGTCCACCTCTCCGATCTTGAACATCTGGCGGATGTAGAAGACCATCACGCCGAGCATCAGCAACACGGTGATCACCGAGATCGCCGAGCCGTAGCTGTACCGGGACTGCCCGAACGCCTGCGTGTAGGAGTACGTCGCCAGGGTCTGGTACACCGGCTCCGGGTGGCCGTCACGCAGCGCCCAGTTCTGGGTGAAGAGGCCGAAGTTCCAGATCGCCGACAGCGTCGTGACGATGGTGAGCAGCGGCTTCAGGATCGGCAGGGTGATGTTGCGCAGCGCCTGCCAGGCGGAGGCACCGTCGACCGTCGCGGCCTCGAGCAGCTCCTTCGGGACCTGGGTGAGGCCGGCGCTGAGGGAGATCGCCAGGAACGGGATGCCGGCCCAGACCACCAGCGTGGTGATCACCGCCCAGCCCTCCCACGGGTTGACGAACCAGCTGTGGTTCGCGAAGTCCACCCCGGGAATCTTGTCGATCAGGTAGTTCAGGACGCCGAAGTCGGAGTCGGTCAGCCAGCGGAACGCCTGCGCGGCGACCAGCTGGGGCAGCGCCCAGACGAACATCATCGCGATCATCATGAACAGGCGGACCTTGCTGTGCACCCGGCGCATCAGCAGCGCGATGCCCAGGCCGAGCAGGACCGAGAGGGTCACCGAAACGACAGTGAAGGCAGCGGTACGCCCGACGACGCCCCAGAAGACACTGTCGGTGAGCGCCTTCGTGTACTGCTCGAAGCCGACCCACGGAGGCGTCGCGTCGGTGATCAGTTCGCGCAGCCGCATGTTCTGGAACGAGAGCTCGATCATGCGGAACAGCGGGTAGGCCAGCATCGCCGCCAGGATCAGCAGCGTGGGCAGCGAGAGCAGCCACGGGACGCGCGCTTCGTTGCGGCTGCGGCGGCGCCTCCGGAGCACGGTCCGCGCGGGCGGGGTCTGCTGAGGCGGCGCCGGGGTCGTCGGGGAGTCGACGGCGTACATCAGTGATCCTCTTCCACCAGTGAGGTGTGCCGCCCGCCCAGGAGCGGGCGGCACCTGGTCATCAGGCCTCGTTGAGGGTGGCGTTGATCTGCTCGTCGGCCCACTTGGCGCCGTCGGCCACCGACTTCTTACCGGTCAGGACGTCGGTCAGCATGGTCTGGAGAACGCTGGCCTTCTCCACGTCGGCCCACTTCTCGGCGTTCGGCGGGAACCAGCTGGCCTTGGCGGAGAGCGCGGCCGGCGCGATCGCCGGGTTGTCCGTGGCGGCCTTGTCCAGCAGCGCGGTCGAGTTCGGCAGCGCGCTGGCCTTGATCAGTCCGTCCATCGACTTGGCGTCGGTGAAGTACTTGATCCACTGAGCGGAGAGCTCCTTGTTGGCGCTCTTCTGGGTCACACCGAGGTTCGAGCCACCGAGGAAGGAGGGGATCTCCGGCATCGGCGCGGCGGCGAGCTTGCCCTTGACCTTGGTCGGGACCAGCGGCGAGTTGGGGTCGTTCGGGTCCTTGCGGACCTCCTCGGCCACACCCTGCTCCCAGGCGTTGCCGTAGAACATGCCGCCCGAGCCCTGCGCGAAGATGCCGGCCTGCTCGTTCTCGTTCTTGGTGACGTCAGCCTTCGAGTACTTCTTGACCGCGTCGACCCACTTCTGCAGACCCTCCTGCGACTGCGGCGAGGAGAGCTGGCCGACCCACTTGTCGCCGTCCTTCTTGGCGATCTCGCCACCGGAGGACTTGACCCAGGACATCGCGGCGTACCAGTACTGGCCCGGCATGTAGAGGGCGCTGAACTTGCTGTCCTTCGCGTTGCCGGTCTGCAGCTTGTCGGCGGCCGTGAGGAAGTCCGCGTAGGTCTTCGGCGCCTCGGCGATGCCGGCCTTCTCGAAGAGGTCCTTGCGGTAGATCAGCACCCGCGCACCGGCGTAGTACGGCACGCAGTAGGTCTTGCCGTCCAGCTCGCAGGCGCCCGAGAGGCCCGACAGCCAGGTGTCGGAGTTCTCGAAGTCACCCTTGTTCAGCTCGGCGAAGCCGCCGTTGAAGACGTACTTGGAGAACTCGGTGTTGCCCAGCTCGACAACGTCCGGGACGTCCGAGCCGGCCAGCGTCGCGTCCAGCTTGGTGAGGTGGTTGGCCCACTGCTGGTACTCGACGTTGACCTGCGCGCCGGTGGCGGCGGTGAACCGCGTGGTGGCGTCCTCGACGACACCCTTCCAGGCGGTCTCGGCGTCGACCATGAGCCAGACCTTGATGGTCTTGCCCTTGCCGTCGACCGCGCCGGTCGCCGACGTGGCGCCTTCGTCGCTGTCGGTGCCGCCACACGCGGCGGCGCCGAACAGCGTTGCAGCGAGCGCTGCGGCTACCGCGATCTTGCGCTTCACTTTTCCTCCCCAGGAATTTTCATATTTTGAGAGATCAGGAGTCTTTGACTGCCTTGTGCCCGTGCACGGCCTGAGCGGTGCGCTGGAACGCGGCATGTGAACGTTCGTGGGTGCGTTGCGCTACGGCGACGTAGAGCAGATCCAGGACGACCAGCTGCGGGTGTCGCGCGCTGAGGGCGTCCGGGCGGAAGGTCGTCGCCTGCGTGGCGGTGAGCAGGACGATGTCGGCGAGCTCGGCCAGCGGCGAACGCGGGAAGCTGGTCAGCGCGATGGTGGTGGCGCCCCGGCTGCTCGCCTCGGCGAGCAGCTCGATCGTCTCGCCGGTCTCGCCACTGTGCGAGATACCGAGTGCGACGTCGCCGGACCTCGACAGCGCGGCGCTGGCCAGACCGTTGTGCACGTCGGTCCAGGCCCACACCGGGATGCCGATGCGGTGCAGACTGAACTGCATCTCCTCGCCAACCAGCGCACTTCCGCTGGCGCCGAAGATGTTGACCCGCGTCGCGGCGGCGATCGCCACCGCGGCCCGCGCCACCTCGCCCAGATCGAGCAGCGAGGCGGTGTCGTGCATGGCCCGCGTGTCGGCCGCCATGATCTGACCGAGGACCCGCTCGAGCGGATCGTTCGGCTGGATCTCGCGACCGATGTCCACGGTCCAGCCGGCCGAGCGCGCCCGGCCGGTCTCCGCCGCGATGCCGAGGCGGAGGTCTGCGTATCCGTCGAACCCGACCGCCCGGCAGAACCGGGTGACCGTCGCCGGCGAGGTTCCGCTGCGCTCGGCCAGTTCGACGATGGTGGCTCGGGAGGCCGCGGCCGGGTCGGTGAGCACCTGCTCGGCGACCCGCTGCAGCGCACCGGTGAACTCCGGCAGCAGGGTGCGAACGCGCAACAGCACGCCGTCCGCCGGGCCGTGATCGTTCCCGTTGGCACTCTGCCTGTGGGCAGCCTGCATGCTTCCCCTCTGAGCCGGCGCGCTTCCCCACTGGGCCTGCGTGCTCTCCCTGTGGGCGGCCTGGTCGCGAACCAGCGAGTGGGCGACCGCGGTGATCGCGGTGCCGTCCATCTCCGGCTCAGCCATCGGACACCCTTTCAGGAAGGACTGTTTACTGTCGCGGTAAAAGTTCTTACTAACCGCCCCTTCGTGTCAAGTACGTGGGCGAAGTTTTCAAACCGTTACCTGACCTGCGGCAATGAACAGATGTTTCCGGCGGGGCGGATGACGCTCATCAATCCGGAAACATCCCTTACGACGTGGCCGCCATCACATGTCCCCCTTGCGCCCGTTTTGCCCTCCCCTTTTCGTCAGGTTTCCGCTGACCGTTCGTCAGGTCCTCGCTGACCATTCGGCTGACGCGCCCTAGTCCGTTAGGTCACTCCCCACGACGCGCCGCAACCTCGTCGTTACTCACGAAACAAGATCAAAAAAATTTCCGGTACGACCGGCGGGCGCCCCAAAACCCGCTACACCTGCCCGCCCCCGCGGCCCGCACCCAGCCGCCTGCAACTCACTCACCAACCCCGCCGCCGGCTCATGAGCCCACCCACGGGCCCCACTCCCACCGCCACGCGAGCTCGCGCCGAGCACCACCCGGCTCCCGCCAAGCGCCACCCCAGCTCCCGCCAAGCGCCACCCAGCTCCCGCCGAGCGCCACCCCAGCTCCCGCCGAGCGCCTCCACCTCAGCTGGCCCTCAGGGGTGTCCCGCCGCCCGAAAACCCCCGCTCATCCCCAGCCCGCCCCACCAGCTGGCTCCCAGCGTTGCCTCGGCCCGGTCCGGACAGCGCTCAGAGCCAGCTGGGTTCTCCCGGCTGGCTGTGAGTGCTGTTTTACGGGCGGGTGCCTACTTGGCGGTGTCCTGGATCGCCTGGACAAAGGCCTCAGAACGGTGCTCGAAGTTGCGGAACCGCCCATAACTGGGTGCGGCCGGCGACAGCAGCACGACCCCACCGGCCGGCGTCACCTCACGCGCCAGCCGCACGGCGTCGAAAAGGTCCTCCGAAGGCAGCGCCCGCACCCCCGGCACCCCCTCCAGAACGGACAGGATGCGCGGCCCGCTATCCGGCATCCCGATCACAGTAAGTTGCCGCGACTCCAGAAAATCTCGTAACGGTGCGTAATCCAGCCCGCGATCGTTCCCGCCCACGAGCACGGTGAGTGGCCGCCCCTCGTAGGCCTCGATCGCGTGCATCGCCGAATACGGACTGGTCGAGAGCGTGTCGTCGACGAACGTCAGCCCCGACCCGTCCTCGATCTCCGTGAGCCGGTGCGGCAGCCCCCGGAACGACCGTACGGCCTCCTCCAGCACCTCCCGCGAGCCCACGACGTCGATGCCCATCCCGTCCAGCACCGCGAGAGCCACGCACAGGTTTCGCTCGTTGTGCTTGCCCTTCAGCCCGAGCACGTCCCGCGGGAACAGCTCGTCGTCGCTGCAGAACACCGTCCCGTCCTCGATCCGGAACCGCGAGTCCTCCGCGGCCGCCGGCACGGGCGGGTAGCCGCTGGCGTCCGTCACACCGCGAACCTCGTCACGCAGCCGCTGATCCGCGCCGTTCACCACGATCAATTCCGGACGGTGCTGGAGCAGGTTGAGCTTGTCCCGGTAGTACTCCCGCTCCCCGCCGTGCGCGTCCAGGTGCTCCGGGAAGAGCGACGTCACGACCGCCACGCGGGGCGAATCCGTCAAATCGGCGCACTGATAGCTCGACAGCTCCAGCACGTAGAGCTCCGCCGGCGCGATGTCGAGCAGCGGAATGCCGATGTTCCCGCCGTACGCGTTCGGCCTGCCCACGGCCGCCAGCAGATGACTGATCAGGCTGGACGTGGTGCTCTTGCCCTTACTGCCGGTCACGCCCACCGTCCGGGCGGCGTTGTCCGCCATCCACAGCGCGCTGCCGCCGGTCACCGTGATGCCGCGAGAGCGCAATTCTTGGAGGTACGGGTGAGTCTGCGGTACACCTGGGGACCTGACCACGATCTCCGCGCTGGCCAGTGCGGCGAACGCGTGTTCCCCTCCGGCGAGCGGGGCCAGCCTCGCGAGGTCGTCCGTCCACTCCACGGAGAGATAATTGGCACTGTCGTCCACAGCGATCAGCCGGGACGGTTCGTGCTTCGCGATCGCGGTCACCGCGGCCCGGCCCTCACGTCCGGTTCCCCAGATCGCCACCGAGCGGCCACGCAGATCTGCCAGGCGCACGTCGTCTCCCTCAGCCGTTGCAGCAGGACCGAACTAATATTGCCCGTCGGCCAATTGACAGGAGTTTCCGGGTGCAGTTCGACGTCATGCGCTTCCCCTCGTACGCGTTCGACCCCACGACGGGCGTGGCGACGTTCGACTACGTGCTCGACGGCACCGAGCCGCTGCACTTCACCGAGACGATCACGTTTCCGGTGCCGCCCGGGCGGGAGGTGCCGGAGACCTTCCTGAAGGTCCTCGACCTGCTGCACGTCGTCGCCGGGGTCAGCTACTACAAGGTGGGCGCCCCGCCTCGCATCGTCGCACCCAAGCCCGTTCCGGCAGAGGTGGCGGCGTTCTTCACCGCCGTCTACACCGAGGGTCTCGGCGAGTACGCGTACCGAAACCAGCTCCCGCACGTCCTGCAGCTCGCCGTCGAGACACCCGGCGTGGCCCCCGCCGCCGCACCCGCCGCACTGGCCGTCGAGACACCCGGCGCCCCCGCCACGCCCGGCGCCCCCGCCGCCGCGCCCGCTGAGACTCGGGGCCGGCCGCTCTCCGCGGTCGGTGGCGGCAAGGACTCGATCGTCACCCTGGAGATCCTCCGCGCGGCGGGGCTCGACCCGGTGCCGTTCTCGGTCAACCCGAACCCGGTGATCGAGAACGTGAACGCCGCCTCCGGCCTGCCCGCCCTCGCCGCCCGCCGCAAACTCGACCCGCGGCTCTTCGAGCTGAACAAGGCCGGCGCGCTGAACGGCCACATCCCGGTCACCGCGATCAACTCGCTGATCGCGATCGCCACCGCCGTCTGGCACGGCCTCGGCCCGGTCGTGATGTCGAACGAGCGCTCAGCCTCCGACCCAAACCTGATCTGGAACGGTCACGAGATCAACCACCAGTGGTCAAAGGGCGTCACCGCCGAGGGCCTGCTCCGCACCGCCGTCACCGCGTACACCGGCGTGGTCGACCCGTACTTCTCACTGCTGCGTACCCTCTCCGAACTGCACATCGCCCAGCTCTTCGCCAGTCACACAGCGTACGATGACGTAGTTACCAGTTGTAACAAAGCGTTCAAGCTTCACGACCCCACAGCACGCTGGTGCGGTGACTGTCCGAAGTGCCGATTCGTCTTCCTCGCCATGGCCCCGCACATGCCCCGCGAACGGCTGGCCCACATCTTCGGCTCCGACCTGTTCGCCGACCCCGCCCAGGTCCCCGGCTTCCTCGAACTGCTCGGCATCGACGCCCACAAGCCCTTCGAGTGTGTCGGCGAGGCGGAGGAGTGCCTGGTCGCCCTCTCCCTGCTGACCGGCGACGCCCCGGTCCTGGTGGCCCTCCGAGCCGCGGTTCCCGACTCCGCCTGGGCCGACGCCTCCCACTCGAACGTCTTCACCCCCGGCGGCCCCCACCACATCCCCCCCGCCTTCCACACCCTCCTGACCGCCGCCGTCTCCCCGAACCTCTAGCCCCCGCAGCAGCCCCTGGCCCCGCGCCAACGCGAACTACCGGGCTGGCGCCAACGCGAGCCGCCGGGGTAGCAGGCGCACACGTTCGAGTTGCGTGTGTGCTGGTGAGGCCCGTGACATGGGTGGGCGCGCACGGAAGGTCAACGTGTCCGCCCACCCCGGCTCCCAACCGCCGCCAGTTACCGCGCAACTCGCCCGGCGCCGGTAGCGTTCTGGCGTGGCAGATGGGATCTATACCGGAAATGCCGACCCGGACGCGCTTGCCGATCACGGGTGGCTGCTGGGGCACTTCAAGCCGGAGGGCGACCTGCGGCACAGCACGGATGTCGAGATCAAGTGGGGCCGGCACCCGCGCGGGGATCGACGGGCGAAATGGGTGCACGGTGAGCACCGGAGCGCCCTGCTCATCCTGATCAGCGGGTGTTTTCACATGGAGTTCCCGGAGCGGACCGTCGTGCTCGACAAGCAGGGCGACTACGTGGTGTGGGGGCGCGGTGTCGACCACTCGTGGTACGCGGCCGACGAATCCGTCGTCCTCACCGTCCGCTGGCCCTCGATCCCCGGCTACGCGGTCCGCTGACCCAGCTCACCGGCCCGCGCGTACCGGATCACTCCGGGACGTCGTGGTGGATGCGCGTGGCATCGACTCCCAGTTGCAGCAGCGCCGCGCTCGTTGCGGCGAGCATGAGCGGTGGCCCGGCGAGATAGACCTCATGGCGTGACCACTCGCCATAGGCGGCGACCGCGTCGGTGACCAGGCCGTAGGCGTACGGGCCGGGGTTGCCGTCGGCGATCACCGGCACGACGGTGGCTCGTGGGGCCGCGCGGGCGATCTCGGACAGTTCCTCGATGTCGTAGAGCTCGGGCAAGTCGCGGACGCCCCAGAAGAGGACGGCGGGGCGCGGGTCGGCGGCGGTGGCGAGTTCGGTGAGCATCGCCTTCATCGGGGCGACGCCGGTGTCGCCGGCGATCATGAGGATGCCGCGGCCGGGTTGGGCGGGGAGGGACATCGTGCCCTCGGCGCGGGCGATTCTGAGCTGGTCGCCGGGGAGGGTGTCGTAGACGAGGGTGCCGCTGACGCCGGTCTCCGACTTGGCGCGGACGTGCAGTTCGACAATCTCGTCGTCGTCGAGGGTGGTGGCGAGGGAGTAGGGGCGCCAGACGCCGGGCACCGCGGGCACCTCGATCCGGGCGAACTGGCCCGGGCGGAAGGGCATCGGGAGGTACGGCCGGAGCCGGATCACCGCCAGGTCGGGCCGGCGCAGCTCGTGGGTGACCACTTCGGCGGCCCACGGTGCGGGCTGGTACGACGCGAGCGTCCCGCCGTGCACGATCCACTCGTAGGTGTGCTGCCACGTCCAGCGCCACGCCTGGTCGAAGTCCTGCCGCCACCCGCCCGGCGCCATACCGGCTCGCATCGCCTCGGCCAGCGCCGCACCGACCAGTTGCAGCTGCTTCCACTGCACGCCGCACGCAGCGAGCGCCGCACCCAGCTGCCCGCAGCCGGCGACCAGGGCCGGCGGGTCACCGATGGTGTGTACGAGCCAGGTGATCGCCCGCGCCAGCTGGTTCCGCTGGGTCTCCGGTGTGCCGGGAAGGGCGGCCAGCAGATCCGGCTGTGCCCGGAGCAGCGCGTGCCACAGCCGCTCGGCCACCTCCTCGGTGCCGCCGGCGAAGGTCAGGCTGGTGCTCAGCAGCCGCTGCGTGTCACGCAGGGCGGCGTCGTCGGCCGGGTCCATGCCGTCGGAGGGTGACTGGGGGCGCACCGGCTTGGCGGCGGGCGGGCGCGGGATGTAGGGGATCGGCTGGATCGTGGGGAACTCGGTGCCGGCGCCGCCGATGGGCCGTAACCCCTCGATCGGCGGGATGTTCGGCACCGGAACGGCCGGGCCCGCCGGGTTCACCCCGGGTGCCGGTCTGCCCGGAGTGTCGTCCCGTCGTGGTTTCCGCGCCTCCAGGCCGGCCCGGCCCAGGGTGGCGCCCGGATCTCCGCGCCAGAGAAGGTCGGCGGTGCCCCGCTCGGACGGTGCCGGCCCCGGCGGTGGCACCGGCGGGGCGGGTCGAGCCCGGTAACCGGCCCGGCGTTCGCTGTAGGGCAGTTTGGGGCCGGCCTTCTGCTCCGGCTTGCCGCTGTCGTCGTGCAATTCCGTCTCCGACCCGGATTCCGGTTTGCGGCCGCTCAGCTCGGACAGGGCCGCAGCCGTGTCGGCGGCACCCGCCGCGCCCGCCGCAGCCGCGTCCGGCGCGTTCTGGCGCAGCCGGATGGCGCGCAGCAGGGCGAGCAGATGCGGGTCTGACGCGGGCCCCGAACCAGACGACCCTGAACCAGACGACCCTGAACCAGGCGACCCCGAACCAGGCGACACTGACACCCCTCGTAAAAGTGGAGTACAACCGTACTCAGAACGCTACCGTCGCCGCGGCGGCCACGCTCGGAGAAGGCGACCGGCAGAATGCCGGGTGTGTCAGCAGCGATCATCACCAGCTCCGACGATCCCCGGATCGGCGACTACCGTGCCCTCACCGACGTGGAACTGCGTACCCGATGGGAACCGCCGAACGGGCTGTTCATCGCCGAGGGTGAGCTCGTCATCCAGCGAGCCCTGCGCGCGGGCTATCGGATGCGCTCCGCTCTCGTCGACGAGAAGCGCGCCGGCCAGCTCACCGGGCTGCCGGACGATGCGCCCCTCTACGCGGCGACCCAGCCGGTCCTGGAGTCGATCACCGGGTTCCACGTACATCGGGGCATCCTGGCGTCGTTCCACCGGCGCACGCTGCCGACCCTGGAGGAGCTGCTCGGTACGGCCCGCAACCTGGCGGTCCTGGAGGGGCTGAACACCCACACCAACCTGGGTGCCCTGTTCCGCAGCGCCGCGGCCCTCGGTATCGATGCGATAGTGCTGTCACCCACCTGCGCGGACCCGCTCTACCGCCGTGCGGTGCGCGTCAGCATGGGTGAGGTCTTCGCCATCCCGTACGCCAAGACCGACACCTGGCCGGACCCTCTCACCGCCATTCGCGAGGCGGGTTTCACCCTGCTCGCCATGACGCCCGCGCCGGACGCGGTCGCCCTGCAGAGGCTCACCGCCGAGCAGCGGAAACGGCCCGCCCTGATGCTCGGGGCGGAGGGGCCGGGGCTCACGCCGGGCGCGCTGGCGGCGAGTGACGTCCGGGTGGCCATCCCGATGCACAACAGCGTCGATTCGCTCAACGTCGCCACCGCGGCAGCCATCACCTTCTACGAACTGACCCGCGATCTCGCCTAGCGAGCCGCCAGGGGTCCTGCACAGCGAGCCGGCGGACGGGCTACTACCGCGGCAGCAGCCGCCCGCCGGTCCAGGCGAGCCCCATCCCCGCCGCGAGCATCAGCATCGCCCCGACCGTCGGGATGGGCTGGGACGCGTACGTGCCGAACCCCATCGCGACCGCCGCGAGCATCAGCAGCACCCCGTCGGCGGGGTTGACGAGCTTCGAGCGGAAGACGGCCCAGCCGAGCAGCAGGAGCCCGGTGCCCGCGACGGCCGCGGCGGTGTTGAGCAGGCCCGGGATGTTCCCCGCGACCAGCGGGGCGTTCTCCACCACCGCGTCCTCCGGCAGCGCGGCCAGCGGCAGCAGCATGGTGGCGCCGGCCAGCGTGACGAGCAGGCCGGCCAGGGCGCACCGGCGGGTACGGGAACCGGCGAGCAGCCCGGCCAGGGCGATCAGCGAGATGGTGGCGAGCCAGCCGGCGAGCAGGCCGACGGCGAGCGGGCCCGGCGGGCTCTCCACGCCCAGGGTGAGCCAGCCGTACAGCACGGCGGCGAGCGGGAGTGCCCACAGGGCGAGGCGGGCGTACCTGCGGACCGACCAGATCCAGACGGCATCGCGTACCGGCAGAAGATGGGCGTCTGTTTCGACCGCGGCCGGGTTCGGGGCTCCGACCCACGCGGGGGCTACCCGCAGTGGACGGCCGCTCGCCGTCTGATGGTGGCTGATGCTCATGGCTCCGCCTCGCTCACAGGGGCAACAAGCCGAGCGGCCGGGGGGCAACCGGTCGGAAATCCTGTGGGAAGCATGCCAAAAAATTGTGACTCATCCCGCAGAACGGGGAAAAGTCGGCTCAGATCCTAGAACCGGCCCCACGGCGGGGCCGGTTCAATGCGGAAAGTCAGCCCTTTCCGGCCTCGTCAGTGCCGCGGTACGGCACTGCCGAGACCGGCAGAGTCAGCCCTTCTCGACCTCTTTGGTCTCGTGGTAATCAGCACTGCCGAGCGCGGAAGCCGGCGGGATCCGGTCCGGTGCGGGCAACGCGGCCGTCACGTCGTCGGCTCCGCCGGACACCGCAGCCTCGGCCGCCCGTACCTCAGCATTGATCTTGTTGGCCTCCGCCGCCGCGGCCTCGGCGGCGGCGGCCGCCTCGCGCTCGACCGCGCCCGAGTCGATGTTCTGCGAGGGCACGTCGCCGACCATGTTCGCCAGGCCGCCGAGGGCACCGCCCAGGCCTTCGAGGGCCTTGGTCAGCTCGGTCGGCACGATCCACACCTTGTTCGCCGTGCCGTTGGCGATCTGCGGGAGCGCTTGCAGGTATTGATAGGCCAGGACCTTCTGCGACGGGTTGGCCTGATGAATCGCGTCGAAGACGGTCCGGATCGCCTTGGCCTGGCCCTCGGCCTGCAGGATGCGTGCCTGCCGGTCACCGTCGGCACGCAGCACCTGCGACTGCTTCTCGCCCTCGGCGGTCAGGATCGCGGCCTGCTTGTGGCCCTCGGCGTTCAGGATCGTGGCGCGGCGCTCCCGCTCGGCGCGCATCTGCTTCTCCATCGAGTCGCGGATGCTGGGCGGGGGCTCGATCGCCTTGAGCTCGACCCGGGTGACCTTGATGCCCCACCGGCCGGTGGTCTCGTCCAGCACGCTGGAGAGGTGCTTGTTGATCTGGTCACGGCTGGTCAGCGCCCGCTCCAGGTCGAGCGAACCGATCACGTTACGCAGTGTGGTGACCGTGAGCTGCTCTATGGCCTGGAGGAAGTTCGAGATCTCGTAGGTGGCCCGCACCGGGTCGACGACCTTGAAATACAGCACCGTGTCGATCGAGACGACCAGGTTGTCCGAGGTGATCACGGGCTGCGGCGGGAAGGAGACCACCTGCTCCCGCATGTCGACCTTGGTCCGGACGGCATCGACGAACGGGACCAGCAGGTTGAGCCCCGGCGAGAGGGTGCGCTTGTACTTACCGAGGCGCTCGACGACGTCCATCCGCTGCTGCGGGACGATCCGGACGGACTTCACCAGGGTGGTGACCGCGAAGACGGCGATGACTATGACGAGAACAGCGATGATGACTTCCATGACGCCTCTCTGAGGTTTCTCGACGGGAGCTGCTGAACGCCGGTCTCTCGGCCGGAGGCGCTAGACGTCCGGGATATCGTCGTGCCACACCAGGACCGTGGCGCCGCGAAGCTTGACGACACGCACATGATCACCGGGGAGGAACGTCTCCTTGCCGTCGAACGAGCGAGCCTGCCACAACTCGCCGTCTATCTTGATCATGCCGTGGTCGGCGCCGACCTCGTCCACCACCGTGCCGCGCGACCCCTCGATCGCCTCGACACCGAAGGGTGTCTCCCCCGCTTCCAGGGCCGACCTGGCATGCCGCGTCACGATCGGCCGGACCGCGGCCACCGAGACGCCGGAGACCAGCGCGAAGACGACGACCTGGACCAGGACCGGTGCGCCGAGGGCCGCCGCGAGTCCAGCGGCCGCGGCGCCGGCGGCGAAGAAGATGATGAGAATCGTCGCGGTGAAGGCCTCGCCGATGGCGAGGGCGATGGCGAGAACGATCCAGAGTACGGCTTCCACATCCACGATCGTGGCACGTCCGCGCACGTTCAGCGACGTATGACGACGGCGTACCCGAATCGACATCGAACAGTTAAACCCACCAGTTCGCTACAGGAGAGGGACCCCACCGTGTCGCTGCTTCCGGAGACCGCCCGCCGGATCGATGAGATCGTCGCCCGGGCACAGTCCACCGGCCGGGTGCCGTCGCTCGCGTGCGCGATCGTCCGGGACCGGGCGGTGCTGCACTTCGCCGGCGCCGGGGAGCAGCCCCGGCCGGACCAGAAAACCCAGTACCGGCTCGGCTCGATCACCAAGACGATCACCGCGACGCTGGTCATGCAGCTGCGCGACGAGGGCTTCTTCGCCCTCGACGACCTGCTCTACCGGCATCTGCCGGGCACACCGATCGGCGGCGTGACGCTGCGCCAGCTCCTCGGGCACGTCTCCGGCCTGCAGCGGGAGCCGGACGGCCCGTGGTGGGAGCGCAACGCCGGCGGCGACGTGGACCAGCTGCTCGCCGGGCTCACCTACGAGAAGCTGGCCGGCCCTCCCTACCGCCGTTTCCGCTACTCCAACCTGGCATACGGCCTGCTCGGCGCGGTCGTCACCAAGGTCACCGGGCAGAGCTGGGCGGAACTGGTCGGCAAGCGGGTCCTCGACCCGCTCGGCATGAAGCGCACCACCTACGCCCCGGTCGAGCCGTTCGCCCGCGGTTACGTGGTCCACGCCCTGGGCGGCACCGTGCACGAGGAGCCCCGCCCGGACACCGGCGCGATGGCACCCGCGGGCCAGCTCTGGTCCACCGTCACCGACATGGCGAAGTGGGCGGGCTTCCTCGCCGACCCCGCCCCCACGGTCCTGGCCCGCGAGACCGTCGACGAGATGTGCGCACCCGTCGTCATCGACGACCTGGAGTCGTGGACCGGCGGCCACGGGCTCGGCCCCCAGCTCTTCCGGGTCGGCGAACGCGTCTACGTCGGCCACGGCGGCTCGATGCCCGGCTACGTGGCCCACTTCGCCGTCCACCGCCGCAGCCGCCTCGGCGTGATCGTCTTCGCCAACGCCTACGGCCTCACCGGCACCACCATCAAGGAGATCAGCCTCCAGGCACTGACCGCCGCGCTGGACGGCGAGCCCGAGACGGTCCCGGCCTGGCGTCCACCGGCTTTGCCCCAGGGCGAGGCCGCCGAGGTCTGCGGCCGCTGGTGGTGGATGGGCCGCGAATACGAGATCACCGCCGACGGCGACGCCCTGCTCATGACCGGCCCGCACCACCACACCCGCTTCACCCGCGAGGCCCCCGACCGCTGGCGAGGCGTCGACGGCGACAACGAGGGCGAGGTGCTGACGTTGCGCCGCGGCCCGGACGGCGCCGTCGATCACCTCGACATCGCGACTTTCATCTACCGCCGCACCCCTTCCCACCTGGCCTGACACCCACCAACTTCAAGATCAAAAGCCAAACCCTTCTCTCGTACGCCGGACGCAGAGCTCTCCACTGTCCACGCGACCAGTTGCCACCCGGGCCTCTGCCGCGCCCGCCGGGCTGAGCTGCCCACTCAAGCTCGAACCACCCGAACTCGAACCACCCGAACTCGAACCACCCGAACTCGAACCACCCGAACTCGAACCACCCGAACTCGAACCACCCGAGCTCGAACCACCCGAGCTCGAACCACCCGAGCTCGAGCCAGTCAGGCTCAAACCGGCGGGTTTCAGGCGACCGACGCCGCAGCGACCCGTGCGGAAGGCGCGGGCGCACGGCGGCCGGAGAGCCCGATCGCCAGACCGGCCGCAACCGTGGCTATACCGGCCCAGACGAGCGGCCGCGGAGACGGACCACCGAGCGCCATCCCCATCAGAGCGGCAGCGATCGGCGCCACCCCGGTCAGCAACCCCGCTCGCCCGGCACCGATTCGCGTCACGCACGTGTACCAGAGCAGGAACGCGACAGCCGTGAGCAGAACAGCCAGGTAAGCACCGGCGACCAGGTCATCGGCGTGCAACCGGGTGACAGCGCCCGGCCCCTCACCAACCAGCCCCGCCACCCCGAAAAGCACGGTGGCCAGCGCCGTGGTGTGCACCGACACGCCCAGCGGCCCATGCCTGCCGAGCACCGGAATCGCGAGCAGGGTGAAGGCCGCCTCACAGGCGAACGTCACGGCGGCCCAGAACAGGCCGATCCCGTCGGTGCGGCCGAGCCCCTGCACCAGAGCCGCACCGGCGGTGACCACGACCGCGGCTGCCAGCACGCGTGGTGCCGGGCCACGGCCCTCGAACAACGGGCCTCCGACGGCGAGCAGGATGGGGACACAGGCCACCGCCACACCGAGCACCGCGGGTTCGGCGTGTGCGGCTCCGCGTACCAGGGCGACGTTGAAGAACAGCAGGCCGGTGACGGTGACGCCGAGCAGCCACAGCCACTCGGTGCCGCGTGGAAGGCGTACCGGGGTCCGCCGCAGGCGGGCGTATCCGAGCAGCAGGAGGCACGCCACGGCGTACCGGAGACTCTGGACGGTCAGATAGGGCGCGTCGGTGAGCCGGCCGGAGACGGCGGCGCTGCCTCCGACGAAGGCCATGCCGAGGGCGCCGGCTGCGATGGGTAATGCTTTCACCCCCTGATGCTCGCCCCGATGTATGGTCCGGTTCGAGGACCAATTCAGGCTTGGTGAGGAGGACCAATTTCCGGATCGGACTTCCTCCAGCTCCGCGCCGAGACGGCGCCGGCCAAGGGACTGACCGAGTGGCTCGCCGACGGGCTGCGCGGTGCGATCGTGAGCGGGCGGCTGGCACCAGGTGACCGGCTCCCGGCCACCCGGCTCCTCGCCGGTGAGCTCGGCGTCTCCCGTGGCGTGGTGGTGCAGGCCTACCAGCGGCTGGCCGACGAGGGCCTGACCGGGTCGCGCACCGGTTCCGGCACCGTGGTGACCGGGCACGGTACGCCGCTGGGCCACCGCCCGGCCGGCGACCGCAGGCGGACCCTCGCCGAGTTGCGGCTGCCGCTCTCCGCACCGGACGGCATCGACCTGGACCTGGCACCCGGCGTTCCGGACCTGTCGGCGTTCCCGCGGAACGCCTGGCTGCGAGCCGAACGCGCGGTGCTGGACCGGGTCACCGCCGCCGACCTCGGGTACGGCGATCCGGGCGGCACACCGCGGTTGCGATCCGAACTGGTGGGGTGGCTCGGCCGTACCCGTGGAGTGCGGGCCGACGCGGACGACGTGATCGTCTGCGGCGGCGTCGCGCAAGGTCTCGCCCTGCTCGCGCATGTTTTCCGCGCTCACGGCTCGAGCGCTGTGGCGGTCGAGGACCCGGGGTCGCGCGGCGCCTGGGATCAGATGGCCTACTGGGGGCAGCGGCCGGTCGGTGTGCCCGTCGACGACGAGGGCATGCGGGTCGACAGCCTGATCGAAACCGGTCTGGACGCCGCGGTGCTCACCCCGGCCCACCAGTTCCCCACGGGAGTCGTGCTGAGCCCGGAACGCCGCCGCGCGCTGCTGGCCTGGGCGGCCGGCGACCGGCTGGTGATCGAGGACGACTACGACGCGGAACACCGGTACGACCGGGCGCCCGTCGCCGCCCTCCAGGGCTCGGCGCCGGACCGTGTCGCGTACCTCGGCAGCGTCTCCAAGTCGCTCGCGCCGGGGATGCGGGTCGGCTGGCTGATCGCGCCGCGCCGGATGCAGGCCGAGCTGCTCGCCGCGAAACACGCCAGCGACCTGGGCAATCCGGCGCTGCCCCAGCTGGTGCTGGCCGAGCTCATCGGCTCCGGCGACTACGAGCGGCACCTGCGGGCGGTGCGGGCGCGGCAGCGACGGCGGCGGGACGCGCTGCTCGCCGGACTCCGCGCCCACCTTCCGCAGGCGAGGGTCGTCGGTGTGGCGGCGGGGCTGCATCTGCTGGTACTGCTGCCCGGGGAAGACAGCGACGTCGAGCTGGCCGAGAGGGTGGGGGCTCTAGGCGTACAGGTGCATCCACTCAGCTGGCACCGGCAACGGCCCGGACCGAACGGCCTGGTCCTGGGTTATGCCGCGCACGCGCCGGACCGCCTCGCCGAGGCCGCCGAACGCATCGGCCGCGCGCTCAATCCTCGATGACCGTGACGAAATCGATCAGCCGCTCCATCGAGTTGATCAACGGCGTCTCGACGTCCTTGTAGCTGTTCACCGAGCTCAGGATCCGCCGCCACATGTCAGCGGGCTCACGGATGCCGACCGCCGCGCAGACGCCCTCCTTCCACGGACGACCGGGCGGGATCACCGGCCAGGCCCGCAGTCCCACCCGTTCGGGTTTCACCGCCTGCCAGACGTCCACGTACGGATGACCCGTGATCAGCACGTCAGAATCGGTCACGGCGGCAACGATCCGGCTCTCCTTGGAACCCGGCACCAAATGATCGACGAGGACACCGAGGCGCCGCCGCGGACCCGGCCGGAACTCCGCGACCGCGGCGGCCAGATCGTCGATGCCGTCGAGCGGCTCCACCACGACGCCCTCGATCCGCAGGTCGTCGCCCCAGATCCGCTCGACCAGGGCGGCGTCGTGAATGCCCTCCACCCAGATCCGGCTCGCCTTGGCGACCTGCGCCCTCACGTTGTCGACGGCGACCGAGCCGGAGGCGGTCAGCCGGCGCTGCGCGGGTGCCGCCCGGGGAGCCGGCCGCCGCAGGGTCACGGTCTGCCCGTCGAGCAGGAACGCCGCCGGTTCCAGCGGAAAGTTGCGGCGCTTGCCGTGCCGGTCCTCCAGCACCACGGCGCCCAGCTCGAAGCCGACGACCGCGCCGCAGAACCCCGAATCGGCCTCCTCGACCACCAGATCCGGCTCGGCGTCCACCTCCGGAATCACCTTGCGGCGACGCCAGTTCCCCGCGAGCACATCCTCCCCATACATGTCTCGCACCGTAACCCGCGATCACTGACACACCCCCGGTGACGCTCCGAGCCGAGACAAGCTTCCGCACCGGCACGTACCCTTGCTCGCATGTCACCCGCAGCTGAGGCGGCCACCCTGACCGCCCGCCGGTCCACCCGGTTCGTGACCTGGGTGCGCGCCTGGCGCGCCGGGCTCGTCCCCTTCGACGAGCTGGCCGACGAGATCGCCGCCGACGAGGAACACCTCGTCGCGGACGCACCCGGCACCTGGACCGACGTCCCGCTCGGCCAGGGCCTGCCGGTCTTCGCGAAGCTGCACCCCGACGAGATCCGGCTGGTGCTGCCCGCACCGGGCGACCCGCGCGGCCTCCCCGGCCCCGGCGACCTGACCGGCGCCGCCCTGCTGGCCGGCGAGGCGGTGATGACCCCGTCCTTCGGCGTCGTCCCCGAGGTGCGCCGGCACACCTCCGGCTCCGGGGTGGAGTTCGAGACCGTGCTGTGGCGGGTCCATCCCGCCCCCGAGCACCGCCCGGTCTTCCAGATGGGCGCCGCCGAAGCGGAAGCCGAGCTGACCGCCGCCCTGGCCGAGGCGACCACGCAGCTCACCAAACTGGACGTGGCCCAGTGGAAACCCGAACTGGCCGGCGCCCTCCAGGCCCTGCGCCGCCCGGATAGTACTGCCACCCTGCCGCCCGGCTTCGACCCGCGCTCACGGCGACTTTTCGCCCGAGCCAGCGTGCTCGACCAGGTGCTCGCGCTGGCCGGGACCAGCGCTCCGGGCGGCGCGGTGAACGGCTACGAGGCTCAGGCGCGCGACACGGCGTTGCGCCCACTTACGGCGGCCTGCCGCCAGGCTCTGGTCGCCGCCTGCAACTCCCCCTTGCAGCCGTGATCTCCCAGCCCTCAGCCCACCCCCGAACCACCTCGTCCGTGTCGGCCTCGTCTCACGCGGCCTCGTCCCACACAGCCTGGTCTCCGGCCGCCTCTTCTCAGGCAGCCGTGTTGGGTGGGCTCTGATGCAGGACCGGCATGCGCATTGCACCTACTGCGGTGCACGCTTCACCCCAGGCCAGCCATGGCCCCGGTTATGCGCCGCCTGTGGCGAAGCCAGCTACCTCAACCCCAGCCCGGTCGCCGTCGCGGTCCAGCCGGTCGGCCACGGCCTGCTGGCAGTCCGCCGCGGCATCCCACCAGCGCGCGGCCGGCTGGCCTTGCCGGGCGGCTTCATCGACGTCGGCGAAACATGGCAGGCCGCAGCGGTCCGCGAACTCTTCGAGGAAACCGGCGTGGTCGCAGACCAAGCAGCGGTACGCCACTACGCCACCATCAGCGCCCCCGACGGAACCCTCCTCGTCTTCGGCCTCCTCCCACCCCTGCCGAGCGCGGCCGCGATGCCCCCAGCCCCGCCCAACGACGAGTCCGAGGGCCGCGAAGTCCTGTACGGCCCCACCGAACTCGGCTTCAGCATCCACACCGCCATAGCCACCCGCTACTTCACCGAGGCCGCCCACCTCACCTAACGCCCCCTCAACGCCAGCCGCCCAAACCAGCTGGCGCCCAGAGGTGCCTCCCAGCCCAAAACACCCCACTCAACGCCAGCCGACCAAACCAGCTGGCTCCCAGAGGTGCCTCCCAGCCCAAAACACCCCACTCAACGCCAGCCGAACCCCACCGGCTGGCTTTCAGTGTTGTCTCGGAGCGCGGGAAGCAGCACTGAGCACCAACTTTCCGCACAGCTCGGAAGGCCGGCGTCGCCGCCGCGCCGCCGTCAGTCGGGAATGTCCCAGGCTGACACCCGCAGCGAAATGGTTCGGTCCTGCGCAACTCCGGTGACGGTCACGATGGCCATCTTCCAGGTGTCGCCGGCGGTCTGGGCTTTGCCGCGCGAGGTCCGGACGCAGTACACGTCACCGGTCTTGACCGGTTGCCGGCCGTCGTTGGCGAGCGGGCCGCGATCGATGCTCGGGCCGCACTCCTCCACCTTGAGGGTTTCTTTGTGCCCTCCGCTGCCCTTGATCCCGGACTCGAGCTCGAAATAGGGGGTCGCATTGCAGGAGTCGTAGAACCTCAACTCGGCCACCTGCGCGTCCACCTGCACCTGAGGTTTGTCGAGGTCGAGATTGACGTAATTGCCGCAGGAGGCCGGAATTTTCAGATCCGTGCCGGTGTACCGCACCGCGTATTGGGTCTGCGGGCCGAGGGTCGGGATCGCTTCCGGGTCCGTGGTGGTCGGATCCGGGGCACCCGTCGGATCGGTCGCCGTGGAGAGCGCCGGCTCCGGCGCCGGTCCGGGCGGCACGGCGGTGGCAGTGGCGGTGGCGACCGGAGCGGCCCGGAGGCTGTCCGCCTTGTCCGCCGCATCCGTGGCGACGCTGTAGGCGCGCCACGAGAGCAGCACCGCGACCAGGGACAACACAAGGGCGGGCACCGCGACGAGAGTGGCCAACCAGTTCCGTTTGCGGGCCGGCTGTTTCGCCGGACCTCCCGGTGGAGGCGGGGGCACTGCCGGATCTTGCCGGTGAGGAGGTTCGTTGCTCACGGTTGAGGCATCCTTTGTGATCAATCACCGAGGTACCCGGCACCCTAGCGCCGCGAGCGGCGCGTATTACTGTCGCGAATACGTCATTTCGCGGTGGACGTGATCATGGTCCGTCAATCCATAATGTTCAGCCCGCATTCAGCGACGACTTCCCCGGGTGGCAATCGTGAGCAGCACTCCTCCGGCTCCACGGCCGAAGCGCGACATGGTCGCCTTGATTTCCACGGTGGCGGCCGTCGTGGGCGTCGTGGTGGCCGTCTTGGCGTGGCGATGGCCGGAGGCACCGCCCTCCGAGCAGGATCAGAAGGCCGTCACGGCCCCCACCACGACAGGTGGCACCGCTACCTCCCCCGCGCCGGCCGGCGGAACACCAGCGCCCTCCGCGGCGGCCTACCTTGATGCGCTACCCGTGAAGGGAGGCAGCCTAGCCGAGGTGCCCCGGAAGATCCGTGACCAGGCGGACTACCGCTCGCATCCGATCGCCGTCGCCTGCCCCTCGAACCAGATCGGCGACAAGGCGACGGAGGTGACGTGGCAGCTCGACCGCAACTACGTGGAGTTCCACGCTGACGTCCGGCCGTACTATCCGGCGGCAGGTGAGCAGCGGGCAGTCACCTACGTGACGGCGCTCAAAGGTGTCCGGCAGCGCGACACGACCGACAAGTTCGAGGAAATGGGCAGCCAGAAGACCGCACGGCCGGGTGGCAGCGCGCCGATCAGCGCCGACCTCGACGGGGGCGACACACTCACCCTCAAGATCGAGTGCCAGTACCCGGGCGGTTTCGTGATCCTCACCGATGCCCGCCTGGTTCCCGCAGGCTGAGCCTCAGTCGATCAGGCCGGCGGCGACAAGTTCGCTGAGCAACCGCTGGATGGCAGGCGCACACCGGTCCGCCTCAGCAGACGAGAACCAGGCCAGCTCCGCGATCTCGTTGGCCGCCTCCGGCTCCCCGCCGGCCGGCCCGACGAAGCACACCAGACGAACCCGAGTCCCCGCCGGCCGATTGTGCGCCGGCGCCTCGATGGTCGTGAAGAGCCGCAGCGCAGCCGGATCCACCGGCATCCCGACTTCCTCGAACACCTCTCGCGCGGCCGCTTCGGCGTGCGTCTCCCCCGGCTCCGGCTTGCCGCCCGGCAGGTAGAACGCATCCGAGCCGTCAGCGCGCACCACCAGCACCCGCCGCTCCCGGACGCACACCCACGCCGCCGCGACGACCTCGGGCGCCGTCATGCGAGCCGGAACGCGTCGCCGGCCTCGAACCGGGCCAGGTCCGCCAGCGTGGGCCGCACCGACCCGGACAGGTCCGAGGGCAGTTCATCGACCGCGTAGAACCCGGCGTCCAGGGTTTCGTCGGTGACCCGCACCAACTCCCCGGACCAGGAGTCCACCCGGCAGGCGAGGGAGACATGCTGGTACGTCGCCCCGTACGGATTGGTGTACAGGTTCTCCCCCGAGTACAACGCGAACGGCGTCACCGCGTGTGCGGTCAGACCCGTCTCCTCGTACACCTCACGGATCGCGCAGTCCCGCAGCGTCTGACCCAGCTCCATCGACCCCGCCGGCAGCGCCCAGCGCGCGTTGTCGTTGCGCTGGATCAACAAAACCCGGCCCTCGGGGTCACGGACCACCGCCCGCGCCCCGATCGTCATCAGTACCGGATCCGGCCCGGTCAGGGCACGCAGCTGACCGAGGTAGGACTCCTCCCACGGCACGACCGGTTCAGATCTCGTCGATCAGGTCGGCGACCGAGTTGACGATCCGCGACGGCCGGTACGGATAGGTCTCGCTCTCCAGCCGGCTGCTGATCCCGGTCAGCACCAGGATGGTCTCCAGTCCCGCCTCCAGACCACAGAGCACGTCGGTGTCCATCCGGTCGCCGATCATCGCCGTGGTCTCGCTGTGTGCCCCGATGGCGTTCAGCGCCGACCGCATCATCATCGGGTTGGGCTTGCCGACGAAGTACGGCTTCACACCTGTCGCCTTCGACACCATCGCGGCGACCGAACCGGCGGCCGGGAGCAGGCCGTCGTTGGAGGGGCCGGTGGCGTCCGGGTTGGTGCAGATGAACCGGGCGCCGCCGCTGATCAGGCGGATCGCCTTGGTGATCGCCTCGAAGCTGTAGGTGCGGGTCTCGCCCAGCACCACGTAGTCGGGGTCGAACTCGGTGAGGATGTAACCGGAGGCGTGCATCGCGGTGGTCAGGCCGGCTTCGCCGATCACGTACGCCGTACCCCCAGGCCTTTGATCGGCGAGGAACTGTGCGGTCGCCAGAGCCGCCGTCCAGATCGACTGCTCGTCGACCTCGAAGCCCATCCGGTAGAGGCGGGCCTGCAGGTCACGCGGAGTGTAGATGGAGTTGTTGGTGAGGATCAGGAACGGCTTGCCGGAGGCCTTCATTCGATTCACGAACTCGGGTGCGCCCGGCACCGGCTCACCCTCGTGGACGAGCACTCCGTCCATGTCGGTGAGCCAGCTCTCGATCGCCTTGCGCTCCTTCATGCTGGTGCTCCTCGTCGCGCGGGTGGGGGGCAGCAGTCCGCGGGGCAGACGTCCCAGGTCGGCACTGTACCGAGCGCGGCTTTCGGCCGGTCAGCGGTACGTTCCTGCACGAGTTCGCGCACCATCGACACGAACTTCGGGTGAATTCCGGGGCTGGCGGCACGGGCGAAACCGAGGCCGAGCCGGTCCGCGGTCTCCTTCGCCTCGTTGTCCAGGTCCCAGACGACTTCGAGGTGGTCGGAGACGAAGCCGATCGGGCTGAGCACCACATCGGTCACGCCCTTCTGGGCGAGCAGTTCGAGGTGGTCGTTGATGTCCGGTTCGAGCCAGGGGACCTGCGGAGGACCGGAGCGGCTCTGCCAGACCAGGTCGTAGCCGAGGTCGGCGGCGGCAGCGGCGTGGACCAGCCGGGCGGTCTCCTCGAGCTGGGTGGTGTAGCGCCCGCCGGTGGGACCGGCGGTGTCGGCCATGCTGACCGGAATCGAGTGTGCGGTGAAGATCAACCGGGTGGAGGCCCGGCGGTCCGGGTCCAGCTTTCCAAGAGCTTCCTGTACGGCCGACGCATGCGGTTCCACGAACCCGGGGTGGTCGTGGAACTGCCGCAGCTTGGCGATCCGCGGTGCGCCGGGGCCGACGTGCGCCCGGGCCGCGGCGATGTCCTCCCAGTACTGCTTGCACGAGGAGTAACCGCCGTACGCGCTGGTGGCGAACCCCAGCGCGTTCTCGACACCGTCGTCGCGCATCTGGGCGAGGGTGTCGGCGAGCATCGGGTGCCAGTTGCGGTTGCCCCAGTACAGGGGCAGGCCGATGCCGTGCTCGTCGAACTCGGCCCGCAGGGCGGCCAGCAGGTCGCGGCATTGCTGGTTGATCGGTGACACCCCGCCGAAGTGCATGTAGTGCTCGCGCACCTCGGCGAGGCGCTCGTCCGGGACCCCGCGCCCGCGCACCACGTTGCGCAGGAACGGCATCACGTCATCGGGCTTCTCTGGTCCGCCGAAGGAGAGCAGGACGAAGGCGTCGTATACCACCCGCCAATCCTGCCACCGTGCTAGGCGGCAATAGCGTGGTAACCCCCGTCAACGTGCACCATCTCACCCGTCGTGGCCGGGAACCAGTCCGAGAGCAGCGCGCAGACGGCGCGGGCCGTCGGCTCCGGGTCGGTCAGGTTCCAGCCCAGCGGCGCCCGCTGGGTCCAGGCGTCCTCGAAGTCGCTGAAGCCCGGGATCGACTTGGCCGCCATCGTGCGCAGCGGGCCGGCCGAGACCATGTTGCTGCGGATACCCTGCTTGCCCAGGTGCAGCGCGAGGTAGCGGGACGCCGACTCGAGCCCGGCCTTGGCCACGCCCATCCAGTCGTAGAGCGGGTACGCCTTGGTCGCGTCGAACGTCATGCCGACGATCGAACCGCCGGCCTGCATCAGCGGCAGGCAGGCCGCCGCCAGCGACTTGTACGAGTACGTCGACACCTGCAGAGCCTGGGCGACCTCTTCCCAGGTCGTCTCCAGGAAGGCGCCGCCGAGGGCGTTCTGCGGAGCGAAGCCGATGGAGTGGACAACGCCGTCCAGTCCGTCGACGTGCTCGCGGACCCGGTCGGCGAGGCCGTCCAGCTGTTCCTGATTGGTCACGTCGAGTTCGATGACGGGTGCGGGCTCGGGCAGCCGCTTGGCGATCCGCTCCACGAGCGACATCCGGCCGAACCCGGTGAGCACCACCTTGGCGCCGTTCTCCTGCGCCAGTTTCGCCACCGAGAACGCGATCGAGGCGTCCGTGATCACCCCGGTGACGAGCAGCCGTTTACCGGCCAGCAGTCCAGACAAAATTCTCTCCTGAAAAACTCGTTCTCGGAAACTTCGGTGAGCAATCTTCAACCTGGCATCGGGCTGCGGCTGCCGGGCCGTTGTCCGGCGCCGGCGACCGAGGCCCTCGCCACATTGAAAAAGGCTCAATGGCCCATGCCGAGGCCCCCGTCGACCGGGAGCACGGCGCCCGAGATGTACGCCGCACTGTCGCTCGCCAGGAAGGTCACCGCCGCGGCGACCTCGTCGGCTCCGGCCAGCCGACCGGCCGGTACGGCCTTGATGATCTCGGCCTTGCGCGCCTCGGGCAAGACGGCCGTCATCTCGGTCTCGATGAAACCGGGCGCCACCACGTTCGCGGTGATGTTGCGGGTGCCCAGCTCACGGGTGATGCTACGAGCCATGCCGACCAGACCCGCCTTGCTCGCCGCGTAGTTCACCTGGCCGGGTCCGCCGTACAGGCCGACCACCGAGGAAATGAAGATCATCCGGCCCCAGCGGGCGCGCAGCATCTTGGAGCTGGCCCGCTTGGCGCACCGGAACGCACCGGTCAGGTTGGTGTCGAGCACCCGCTCGAACTGGTCCTCGCTCATCCGCATCATCAGCGTGTCGTCGGTGATCCCGGCGTTCGCGACGAGCACCTCGACCGGGCCCAGCTCGTTCTCGACGACGGTGAAGGCGGCGTCGACGGCGGACGAGTCGGTGATGTCGCACTGCACGCCGAACAGCCCCTCGGGCGCACCCGAGCCGCGGTGGGTGACGGCAACCCGGTCACCCTGCTTCGCGAAAGCCTGGGCGATGGCCAGGCCGATACCGCGATTTCCTCCGGTCACCAGAACGGTGCGAGCCACAGCGCACTCCTTCGTCGCGTCATACCCAGGTAGGGGGTGCCGGGTGGCACCTGAGGGTCACGACAGCCGCGTACCAGCGCCGTAACCTGCTGGGAATGGAGACTATCGGCCCCCGGTCGCGTGACGGAGTGATGGGGCCGCTGACTTACCTAACGTTCAAAAGGGAAACACCGAGGCCACCGGGCCGCCACCGGTTCCTGGGCTATCTGCTGCCGGTGGCGCTGCTGGTGCTCACCGCGCTCTTTTTCGTGGCCTATGACGAGTTGAGCTCGAACCGGGACCTGCCCGACTGGTTCACCACGGTGCTCGCCGCGGGCTCCGTGGTCCCGGTGCTGCTGGCGCCCCGGTGGCCGCTGCTGGCCTGGCGGATCGCGTTCCCGATGCTCTTCCTCGGCGTGATCGACGCACCCAATGACGACTCCTGGCCGTGGAACGTGGTGCAGATCCTCGGTTTCCTCTTCATCCAGGCCCGGCTGGCCGCCGTCAGCGAGTCCATGATCACCATCTGGGCCACCGCCCTGGCCCTGGTCCCGGTCTTCGCCTTCGCACCCGACGCGAACGCCTATGGTGCCGCGCTCCTGATCGTCACGCTCGCGGCCCTCGGCGACATCGTGTCCCGCCGCCGCCGCACCAGCGAGATCCTCGCCGAGCAGTCCGAGCTCAACGAGCAGGAGCGGGCCAAACGCGCGGTCCTCGAGGAACGGGCCCGGATCGCCCGGGAGATGCACGACGTGGTCGCGCACCACATGTCGATGATCGCCGTGCAGGCCGAGACCGCGCCCTACCGGGTGGACGATCTTCCCGAGGCGGCCAAGGAGGAGCTGACCTCGATCGCGGCCGCGGCCAGGGAGGCGCTCACCGACATGCGCCGGCTGCTCGGCGTGCTGCGCGCCGAGGAGGATCAAACCCTGAAGACCCCACAACCGGGGTACGCACAAATTACCGCCCTCGTCTCGACCGCCCAGCGGGCCGGCCTCCCGGTCACCACGGACCTGCCCGCCGTCGAGGACCTTCCGGAGGCCGTCGGGCTCACGGCGTACCGCATAGTGCAGGAAGCTCTCGCCAACGCGGCGCGACACGCGCCCGGCGGCCCGGTGCGGCTGCGCGCTCGCGTCGATCCCGCCCTGCTCGAGCTGCACGTGCGCAACGAACTGACCGGCCCGGTGCAGACCGGCAAGCGTGGTCACGGGCTGGTCGGCATGCGTGAACGCGTCGCGCTGCTCGGCGGCGATCTGACCGCCGGTCCCGACGGCGCGGGCGGCTACCAGGTGACCGCCCGGCTCCCCCGGCAACCGCAATCACCAGGAACCGAAGCCGCCGCAGGCCGCCGGCATCGCGAACCGGAGGCATCGTGAACTTGATCAAGGTGTTGATCGCGGATGATCAGGCGATGGTCCGGCAGGGGTTCGGAGCTCTGCTCGGCGCCCAGCCCGACCTGCTGATGGTCGGCGACGCTCCGAACGGCGCGGCGGCGGTCGAGGCCGCTCGCGAGCTCCGGCCGGACGTCGTACTGATGGACGTCCGCATGCCGGTGATGGACGGCCTCGAGGCGACCCGCAGGATCACCGCCGCCCACCCGACCGGCGGACCGAAAGTGCTCATCCTGACCACCTTCGACCTCGACGACTACGTCTATGAGGCGCTGCGGGCCGGTGCCAGCGGTTTCCTGCTCAAGGACGCCCCCGCCGCCGACCTGGTGCAGGCGGTCCGGGTGGTGGCGGCCGGTGAGGCGCTGCTCGCGCCCTCGGTGACCCGGCGGCTGATCGCCGAGTTCGCCGCCCGGCCGCACCGCGACCGCCCCCGGCCGGTGGCGCTGAACGCGCTCACCCCGCGGGAGACCGACGTGCTGCGGCTGATCGCCCGTGGCCGCTCCAACACCGAGATCGCCGCCGATCTGGTGGTGGCCGAGCAGACGGTGAAGACCCACATCGGGCGGATCCTGAGCAAACTCGGACTCCGCGACAGGGCCCAGGCGGTCGTCTTCTCCTACGAGACGGGGCTGGTCGCCGCGGGAGAGTGACCCGATTTTCTTAAGCGGCACTTAAGGAGTACGCTCCCACACGGTTCCCAGGCCCGACGACTTTGTGGAGGTGATCGCTGTGCGAGATAGCGATCCTCCTAGTCGCGGCCGGGACGCTCGTCAGCGCCTCTGACCGCTGACCTGTTCTCACACCCCGCACCGTCCGGCTCTGCCATGGGCCGATCCGACCGTGCGCGGGTTTTCCGGCCGCGACGTGACCCTGACCTTGTTCAGTCACCAGGTTCAGTCACCAGCGGAAGTCGGTTCCCATGAAGAAGTTGGTCGCACCCCTCGGTTTCACCCTGCTGTCGGCATGGGTGCTCGTGCTCTTCGTCCTCGCCCACAACACGCCCTGACGAACCCCACAACACGCCCTGACGAAGCCCACCACACGCCCTGACGAACCCCGGCCTCACGGCAGCCGGGACGTCCAGAGCAGGCTCATCGTGGCGCCGAGCAGGCCGAGCAGCAGGCCCGCCGCGGCGTACCACTGCGTCACCTCGCGCGGCTCCGTCCGATGGCCGATCGAGCTGCCCATGTCCTCGTACACCTGCTTCAGCTCGCTGACCGACGCGGCCTCGTAGAAGAAGCCCTTGGTCTGCTCCGCCAGCTCCTGCAGCGACAGCCGGTCAACCGGCACCCGCTGCACCGAGCCGCGGATGTCCACCACGCCCTCGTCGGTGCCGAACGCGATCGTCGACACCGGCACGTTCGCCGCCGATGCCGCTGTCGCCGCGTCCTCGATCGAGCGGCCGGACGTCCGGTACCCGTCGGAGAGCAGCACGATCCGCGCGGGCGGTGCGCCGTCCGCGCCGTCGGACGGCACCGAGCGGACGGCGTCGAGCGAGGTGAAGACCGCCTCGCCGGTCGCGGTCGCCTCGGCGAGGGTCAGCCCGTCGA
Source organism: Actinoplanes sp. GCM10030250 (assembly GCF_042666575.1). NCBI lineage: Bacteria > Bacillati > Actinomycetota > Actinomycetes > Micromonosporales > Micromonosporaceae > Actinoplanes > Actinoplanes sp. GCM10030250. Next base: position 233,517 of record NZ_JBHTDO010000004.1, read on the forward strand.
TCGCGGAGATCACCGCGGAGCGGTCCTTGGTCGGCGAGACCAGCACGTTCGCCGCCTTCGCGAACGACACCAGCCCCAGGTTGAAGGTCGGCGGCAGCTCGCTGACGAACGCCTTCGCCGCCTCCTGCGCCGCCTCGATCCGGCTCGGCGCGACGTCGTCCGCCTGCATCGACAGTGACACGTCGATGGCGAGCATCACCGTCGCCCGTTCCAGGGGCTGCTCGGTGTCGACCGACGGGCGGGCCGTCGCGGCCGCGAGCGCACCGAGCATCAGCAGGAACGCGGCGGCGGAGACGTGCCGGCGCCAGCCGAGACCTTTCGGCGCGAGCGTGCGCAGCAGGTCGACGTTGGTGAAACGCATCGCGTAGGAGCGCTTGCGGAACTGCCGCCAGACGTAGACACCGGCCATGATCAGGACCGGCAGGATCGTCAGCAGCCACCACGGTTCCAGGAAACGGATCATCGTGTGGTCCCTCGGGTACGGGCGTGGCGTTGAGCGGCCACGAAGCGGACCATGTCCAGCAGCCAGTCGGTGTCGGTGCGCAACCGCAGGTGGGCGGCACCGGCGGCACGTAGCGACCGCGCGATCGCGGCACGCTGCTCCCCCGCAGCCTGCGCGTATCGCTCCCGCAGGCGCGGGTCGGACGTCTGCACCTCGTGCAGTGCACCGGTCTCCGGGTCGGCGAGCGTCAGCACGCCGACATCCGGCAGCTCCAGCTCACGCGGGTCGACCACCTCGATCGCGAGCACGTCGTGGCGTACCCCCAGCTTGCGCACCGGCCGGGCCCACCCCTCCACCGGCGCCAGGAAGTCGGAGATCACCACGGCCACGCCGCGCCGCCTCGGCGGCCTGTTCAGCATGTCGATCAGGGCGCCCAGGTCGGTGCGGCCGGGCTGGATCCTGGTCCGGGCGATCGCCCGCAGCAGGCCCTGTGCCTCCTTGCGGCCGGGCCGCGCCGGCAGGCGAACAAACGGGGCGGTGGGCGGCGGTGCGGGCGCCGTCGCCGTCCTGCGCCGCCACCAGCTTCCGCTCAGATCTTTCTGCGGTACGCCGGAGCCGGTACCCACGACCGCACCGATCCGGTTGCCACCTCTGACGGTGAGATGGGCGATCGCGGTCGCCGCGGCGATGACCAGGTCTCGTTTCAGCCACCGCGCCGTGCCGAAGTCCAGGCTCGCCGAGAGGTCCACCGCCAGCCAGGTCTCCAGCTCCCGGTCCGCCACGGTCCGGCGCACGTGCGGCAGCGTGGTCCGCGCGGTCACCGGCCAGTCCATCCGGCGCACGTCGTCACCCGGCCGGTACTCGCGGGACTCGCCCGCCTCGGTGCCCGGCCCGGGCAGCAGGCCCGCGTAGTCGCCCTGCAGCAGACCGTCCAGCTTGCGCGTCACGAGCAGCTGCAAACGGCCGAGAACCGCCTCCGCCCGGGCGGTGTCGTCCTGGGCGGCCGGCGCGGTCATTGCTGGCCGGGCCATCCGCCGCCGGCCTGCGGATAGGCCTGGCGGCTGTCGAAAGCGCCGGCCGGGATGCCGCTCGTCGGCTGCACGCCCGCGGGAGCCGCGCCGTTCGGTGCCATCATCGGGACGCCGGGCTGGCCGTTCGGAGAGGCGCCCTGCCGTGCCGCGACCGACGGCATCGGCACGGTCTGCATGATCCGGGCGACGATGTGATCGGCCGGGATGTCGTCGGCGAGGGCGTCGTAGCTGAGCACCAGCCGGTGCCGCAGGATGTCCGGCGCCACGTCGGTGAGGTCCTGCGGCAGCGCGTAGTCACGGCCGCGGAGCAGGGCGAGCGCCCGGGTGGCCCGGACGATGCCGAGCGAGGCGCGGGGACTGGCGCCGTACTGAATGAGCTGGGCCACGTCGGGCATGCCGTGCTGGGCCGGCGCCCGGGTGGCGAGCACCAGCCGGACCGTGTAGTCGACCAGGGCGTTGTGCACGAAGACCTGGTCCGCCCGGCGCTGGAGGGCGAGCAGGTCGGCCGGGTCGAACACCTGCTTGGGCTCCGGCGGGTTCACCCCCATCCGGTAGACGATCTCCCGCTCCTCGCTGTCGGTCGGGTAGCCCACCAGGATCTTCATGAGGAACCGGTCGCGCTGCGCCTCCGGCAGCGGGTAGACGCCCTCCTGCTCGATCGGGTTCTGCGTGGCCATCACCAGGAACGGATCCGGCACCTCGTAGCTCTTCCCGCCGATCGACACCTGGTGCTCGGCCATCACCTCGAGCAGCGCGGACTGCACCTTCGCCGGCGCTCGGTTGATCTCGTCGGCGAGCAGGAAGTTGACGAAGACCGGGCCGAGCTCGACGTCGAACTGCTCGCTGGACTGCCGGTAGATCCGGGTGCCGACGATGTCGGCCGGCACCAGGTCGGGAGTGAACTGCACCCGGGAGAACGTGCCGCCGACAACTTTCGCCAGGGTCTCCACGGCGAGCGTCTTGGCCACACCGGGAACGCCCTCGATCAGGCAGTGGCCGCGGGCGAGCAACGCCACGAACATCCGCTCGACCATCCGGTCCTGCCCGACGATGACCCGCTTGACCTCGAACATCGCGCGCTCCAACTGCGAAGCGTCGTGCGCGGGAGGCACCGGCGCACCGGTCTCGGGACTGGTCTCGCTCTCGGGCGTGCTGGGCTGCGCCACCGGTCCTCCACAGACGGTCGTGATGCGCCGGCGAATGATTGCCGACGTCCAAGACTTACACGACACCCAACCTCATACGGCTGGGAGGTTCCTAAGAGCCGGGTTCTCCGGCCGACGACAGACTACGGACCCGTCTCGTCACCTGACCGTCATCATGCTGGCAGCCGGGTGCTCATCGCAGCCCTGAGCACGCCATAGGCCGGACGTGTTGATCTTTCTGCGCGATCCGCCGGATCGGGCACCGTCACCGGGTGAATACGCGGCGGTGTGGAGCGTGTAGCATTTGGCTCGTCGCCGGGCGGCTTCCCCCGTGGCCGCCCGGCGCTAAAACAAACTCCCACGCGCTTCTCATTGCACTGCTTCTGATGCACTGCCTCTGATTGCACTGCTTCTGATCGCACTGCTTCTGATTGCACCGATTTGCAGTGCATAGACTTCAGCGCATGGTCGAGGATTTCTTCACACCCCATGTGCTCGAGCCTCAGTGCTCGGCCAAAGGCTGTCGTGCGACAGCGGCCTGGCAGCTCCGGTGGAACAATCCGAAACTGCACACCCCGGACTACCGCAAGACCTGGCTGGCCTGCCCGGAACACCGCACCACCCTCGGCGACTTCCTCGACGCGAGGGGCTTCCTGCGCGAGGTCACACCCTTCACTGCGGCGGGAGATGCCGTCATCTCCTAGGCTTCAGGTGTGAGCGAGCCGCCCCGTACCGCCGTCGATGCCCTTGAACCGTGGCCGGACACGGTCGTGTGGCGCCCGGTCTCCAGCAAGTTGATCATCATTGAGCTCATCGGCCTGGCCACCTGGGTGGCCATTCTGGTGGCCGGCCTGAGCGTCGGCTGGGCCCTCAACGGCCACACTGCGTGGCCGATCGCGATCACCGCGGTGGTCCTTCTGGGCGCCTGGCGCGCGGTCATCGCATCCCGAGCCGTGCAGGCGTGGGGGTACGCGGAACGCGACAAGGACCTTCTCGTACGCCACGGTCTGCTGGTCCGGCACCTGTCGATCGTTCCGTACGCGCGCATGCAGTACGTGGACGTCACAGCCGGGCCGCTGGAGCGGGCGTTCGGACTCGCCACGGTGCAGTTGCACACCGCCGCGGCGGCCAGCGACGCACGGATACCGGGCCTGCCGCCGGAAGAGGCGTCCCGGCTGCGTGACCGGCTCACCACCCTCGGCGAAGACCGGGCCGAGGGCCTGTGAGCAGCGCCGGAATCCCGCCCGGTCAGCCCTACCCCGGCGCGCCCGAACAGCCCCATCCCGCCCAGCCCTACCCCGGCCAGCCATATCCCGGTCCGGCCGACCAGCCGTATCCCGGCCAGCCATATCCCGGCCAGCCCGCTGCCGGCCAGCCCGCTGCCGGCCAGCCCGCTGCCGGCCAGCCCTCTGCCGGCCAGCCCGCTGCCGGCCAGCCCGCTGCCGGCCAGCCCTCTGCCGGTCCGGCCGAGCAGCCCTATCCCGGTGTGCCCGGTCAGGCGTATCCCGGTGCGGAGGGCCCGGCGCGCGGTGGGCTGGAGGAGCGGCAGAAGCTGCACCCGCTCAGCCCGCTCCTGAACGGCGCCAAGAGCATCGTGGTGATCATCGCGGCGCTCTCCTGGCAGACGTTCGGGCAGCTGGGTGCGGCCCACTTCGCCATGGTCGTGGGAGTGCTCGCGATCGCCGTGGTGATCTTCTCGGTGGTCGGCTGGTGGAACACCGGATATCAGGTCGTCGGCCGGGAACTGCGGATCGCCGAGGGCCTCATCTGGCGGCGCAACCGGGCCATCCCCCTCGACCGGCTCCAGGCCGTCGAACTGCGCCGCCCCCTGCTCGCCCAGCTCACCGGTCTCGCCGAGCTCCGCCTCGAAGTCGTCGGCGGCGGCAAGACCGAAGCGCCGCTCGCCTACCTCACGGTGCAGAACGCCACGATCCTTCGGGAAAGGCTTCTCGCGCTGTCCGGTCGTACCCCCGGCCCTGTCCCTGGAACGACCACCGACGGCCCGGCGGCAAACCCGGCAGCCGCGCCCCTCTTCCGCGTGCGCAACCAGGACCTCCTGGTCAGCCAGCTCCTGACGCCGCAGGCGTTCTTCCTGCCGATCGGCATCGCGTGGGTGGTCACGCAGTTCGTGATGGAAGGATCGTGGACGTTCATCGGCATCGCCAGCACCGTGACGGCGATGGCCGGCGTGCTCCTCCAGCCGATCCGGCGGGTGCTGCGCGACTGGAATTTCCAGCTGGCACACGACCACGACAGCCGGCTGGTCCTGCACTACGGCCTCGTCGAGACGCGCAGCCAGGTCGTGCCGTTGCACCGCGTCCAGACCGTACGCGTCACCTGGCCCCTGCTCTGGCGCAAGTCACACTGGCTGAACCTGCGCCTCGACATCGCCGGCTACTCGGCACCGGAAGCCGGCGACGACAAGAGCTCCGACCGCCTCATGCCGGTCGGCGACATCGCCACCGCCCGCTTCCTGATCGCCGCGGCCCTCCCCGGCGTCGACCTGGCCACCCTCGCCACCTCCCCGCCACCGCTGCGCGCCCGCTGGCTGCACCCGCTCGCGCTGCGCTTCTACGGCGCCGGCCTCGCCCCGGACGTCTTCGTGACACGGTGGGGCCGGGTCACGCGCGAGATGAGCCTGGTCCCGTACGCCCGCATTCAGAGCGTCCGCGTCGTCCAGGGCCCGCTCCAGCGCCGCCTCCGCCTGGCCACCGTCTACGCCGACACCGCCGGCGGCCGCAGCGGAATGGCCCGCGACCGCGACCTCGCCGAAGCGTGGGCCCTCGCCGAGCAACTCGCCATCCGAGCCCGTCAGGCCCGCGACCCCGAGTCGCCGTCGTCCAGTGCACCCTTCGCCCCGCCGGCGTCCGGTGCACCCTTCGCCCCGCCCACGTCTGGAGCGCCCTTCATCCCGCCCGCTCCCGGGGCGAGTTCACCGCCCGGACCGATCACGCCGGACGATGAGACGTTCTGGCAGCGGCCCTCGCAGCCGTAAGCTTTGACGATGGAGCTTCCGGAGTTCGCACCCGGTCTCACGGCCCGGGTCGAGTTGACGGTCACCGACGCCGACACCGCCCAGTCCCTCGGCTCCGGCGACGTGCCGGTGCTAGGCACGCCCCGGGTGCTCGCCCTGGCCGAAGCCGCCACCGTCGCCACCACCGCCCGCCTCATCCCCGGCGGGGTGACCACGGTCGGCAGCCGGGCCGAAATCGAACACCGCGCACCCACTCCCCTGGGCCACCGAGTGATCGCACAAGCCACCCTCACCAAGGTGGACGGCCGAAAACTCTTCTTCGAGATCCAGATTCACGACGGCGACACCCTGGTCGCCGAGGTCCGAGTCGAACGCATCCTCCTCGACCGCCAAAAGTTCATAGCCCGAGCCCTCGGCGACTGACCCGCCGCCCCCAGCCGCCACCCGGCTGGCGCTGAGCGGGCACAAAACGGACCCCCGACACCCCTGAGCGCCAGCCGAACGAACCAGCTGGCGCTGAGCGGGCACAAAACGAACCCCCGACACCCCTGAGCGCCAGCCGAACAGGCCGGCTGGCGCTGAGCGGGCACAAAACGGACCCCGGGCACCTCTGAGTGCCAGCCGAGCGGGCCGGCTGGCGCTGAGCGGGCACAAAACGAGCCCCGGGCACCCCTGGGAGCCAGCCGAGCGGGCCGGCTGGGGCTGAGGGGGGACGGGAGCTCAGAGGAGGGCGCCCCAGCGGGCGGTCAGCTCGGCAGCAGTAGGCATGGCGGTCGCCCCACCCTTGCGCTCACAAACCAGCCCCGCCACCGCCAGAGCAAACCGAACATGCCGCTGCCAGTCATCGAGCCCACCAGGCCGCCCCTCCCCGAGAAGCCGCCGCACCAGGGCACCCATCACCGAATCCCCCGCCCCGGTAGCGTCGATGGCAGCCACCGCAGGCGCCGGCAGCATCGCCGACCCGTCACCCGCCGCAACGTGAGCACCCTGGGACCCGCAGGTAACCACGACCGCCCCCGCCCCCAACCCGCGAATCCGATCCGCCGCAACCGCCGGATCCGCCGACCCGTAGAGCACCTCAGCATCAGCAGAACTGAGCTTCACCAGGTCGGCAGCCGCAAAGAACTCCTCGACCAGCTCACGCAGCGCAGCCACCGCCGCCGCATCCGGCAGGAGCGTAGGCCGCACATTGGGATCAAAAACCCGGATCGGGCCGGCCGTAGCCCACGCCGCCCGAGCCGCCGACCGGAACGGCTCCCGCAGCAGACAGATCGACCCGGTGTACAGAACATCAGCGGCCGCCACCGCGGAAACGTCCAGATCCTCCGCGCTGAGCAGGGCATACGACGGCGGCTCCCCGTAGAACGTGAACGTAGGCTCCGCCCCCTCGAACGTCGTCACCGCGAGGGTCGTCGGCACCGCGACACGCCGTACCCCAGCACGCCCGACCCCCGCCTCCCGCAGGAAGGCCGCCATCCGATCACCGAGCACGTCGTCGCTGAGAGAGCCCGCGTACTGCACCTCACCACCGAGCCGGGCCACTCCCACAGCGACGTTGAGCGGCGCACCACCGATCGCCTGCCGGTAGATCAGCTCGCCATCGGCATCGGCCTCGAGCAGGTCGATCAGCGCCTCACCCATCACCATCGCGTAGCCCATGATCGGTCCCTTCGCGTCTCGGCTCTCGACGTCCGGGATCAGCGTGCCATCAACGGTTGCCGGCAGCACAGGAACGTTCCGCGCGGTGGCAGAGTGCGCAAAGCCCCACCCCATATGGTCATCTTTGCGAAAATTCAGCCATGAAATCGGTATTCGTACTCCTGGCCGCCCCGCTCCTCCTGACCGGTGCCGCCGCGACGCCCGCTCACGTTCCGGCGCCGCTCACCGAGGGGACGTTCCGCGCTTGGAGCGAGGCAGCCCCCGCGGTCACCTACGACGTCGAGGCCGTTCCGCGCGGCGCGCAGGCGCGGGTGGAGGTCGAGGACACCAAGACCGGGACTTCCGTACGCCTGAAGCTCTCCGGTCTGATCCCAGGCCGGGTGTACGGAGCGCACCTGCACACCAAACCCTGCACCGACAAGCCGGCCGAGGCGGGCCCGCACTACCAGCACCGCATCGACCCCGCCTCCGACTCGACGCACTCGTCCGTCGACCCTGCCTATGCGAACCCGGAGAACGAGTTCTGGCTCGACTTCACCACCGACGCCACGGGTGCCGCCACCGCCACGAGCGTCCAGAACTGGCACGTCGACAACGCACGCCCACCGTGGTCGCTGGTCCTGCACGCCGAGCACACGCACACCGCGCCCGGACAGGCGGGAACGGCCGGCGCCCGGCTGGCCTGCATGACGCGGACCGCCGAAACCGCGTACGTGAACCGGGCCGGGCGGGGCTGACGAAGCGCCCGCCGCAGGATGTAACGTCGGGGCGAGCGAAGAACGGAGGCACCATGGCACAGCAGAACAACGGCGCGCAGCCCGCCAAGACGGAGTCGCACGACCCCGACTTCCCGGAGGCGTTCCTGCAGTTCATGCGCAGCGGCTGGCGCGAGGATCCCCTCGCCGTCACGCCCCTGCCCGAGGTGCCGAACTACGCGAAGCGCCGGGCAGCGCTCTCCGAGGCCTTCCCGGGCGAGACGCTGATCATCCCGAGCGGCAACGAGAAGGTCCGGGCGAACGACACGGAGTATGCGTTCCGGCCCGGCAGCGACTTCTTCTACCTGACCGGTGACCGCGACCCCGACAGCGTCCTCGTGCTCCGCCCGAGCGGTTCCGGGCACGACGCGGTGCTCTACACGCGGCAGCGCAACTCGAAGGACACCGACCGGTTCTTCCGGGACCGCAACGGCGAGCTGTGGGTCGGCCGGACGCACACCCTGGGTGAGAAGTCGACCGAGCTCGGCCTGGAGACGGCGTCGCTGGGCGAGCTGGGTCCGCTGCTGGCCCACTCGGCACCGGGCCGCACGCGGGTGCTGCGCGGCTTCGACGCGAACGTCGACCGGGCGGTGCTGGCCTACGAGCCCGACCGGGAGAAGCCGCGCGACCGCCAGCTGGCCCGGGTGATCTCCGAGCTGAAACTGGTCAAGGACGAGTGGGAGATCGCGCAGCTCCAGGCGGCGATCGACGCCACGGTTCTCGGCTTCGAGGACGTGGCCCGGGTCCTGCCGGCCGACCGCAGCGTGAAGGAGCGCCTGCTGGAGGGCGTGTTCGGGCTGCGGGCGCGGCACGACGGCAACGACGTGGGCTACAGCTCGATCGTCGGCTCGGGGCCGCACGCGACGATCCTGCACTGGGTGCGCAACACCGGTGTCACCACGCCCGGCGAGCTGCTGCTGATGGACATGGGTGTCGAGGGCAACAACCTCTACACGGCCGACGTGACCCGCACCGTGCCGGTCTCCGGGACGTTCACCCCGCTGCAGCGCCAGGTCTACGACATTGTGTACGCGTCACAGCAGGCCGGTATGGACGCGATCAAGCCGGGTGTCGCCTTCCGTGACGTGCACACGACGTGCATGCGGGTGCTCACCGAGGGCCTGCACGACCTGGGCCTGCTGCCGGTCAGCGTCGACGAGGCGATGAGCGACAAGAGCACCGTCTACCGCCGCTGGACGCTGCACGGTTTCGGCCACATGCTCGGCATCGACGTGCACGACTGCTCCAACGCCCGCGGCGAGAACTACCGGGACGGCCTGCTCAAGGAGGGCTACGTGCTCACCGTCGAGCCAGGCCTGTACTTCCAGGCCGAGGACGACCTGGTGCCCGAGGAACTGCGCGGCGTCGGCGTCCGCATCGAGGACGACGTCCTGGTCACCGCCGACGGCTGCCGCAACCTGTCGGACGGGCTCCCCCGCTCGTCCGGCGAGGTCGAGCAGTGGCTGGCCGCCCAGCGTGAAGCCGGCCCCCGCCTGCCCGGCTGACCCTTGTCAGGGCCGGCTCCGTTGCCGCGGAGCCGGCCACCAAACTCAGCCCACCCGCAACGCGCCGCCACCGGGCGCCACCCAGCCGGGCCGCCGGCCCAGGCCGCACCCAGCCGGGCCGGGCTGCCAGGCCGCACCCAGCCGGGCCGGGCTGCCAGGCCGCACCGCACCCAGCCGGGCCGGGCCAGGCCGCACCCGCCCTGAGCCGCACCCAGCCAGGCTGCACCCAGCCGGCCGGTCTCAGGCTCCCGGCTGATACGCCGAGATGATCCAGCACTCGGCGTCGGTCGCCGAGTCCGACACGTTGATGGTCACCTTCACCGGGTGGCCGTCGGCGGCGTCGAACTCCGTGGCCACCTCGGCGCCGTCCTCGTTCGCCGTCTGCGCCATGGCGACCAGTTCGCCGAGCGTCGGCACCTCGATCTCCTCGCCCTCCTGGCCGGTGATCGGGCCCAGATCCACCTCAGCCGACGCGGACGGCGCCGCCACCTCCCCGCCGATACGCTCGGAGGATGTCACCGCACCGCCCTGCACGACGGCCTTGTACCGCCCGATCGGCGCCGCCGCCTCGCAGCCGCGGGCCAGCTCGTAGGTGTAGGAGGCCGGCTCGGTCCAGGCAGGCGCCGAACCCCCGGCGACGGCCGGCGCGGACGCTGACGGGTCTGTGAACGTCGGCTTGTCACCCTCGGAGGACGAGGACGTGCAGCCCCCGGCCAGCCCCACGAGGACCAACGCGCACAGGGCACGCTCGAACCGCACCACGACCTCCACTCCGCGGCCACCGCGACTCGGGGCCATCGCGGCGCAATGTAGCGCAGCCCCGCACCACAGCCGTCAAGCGGCGTCGCTGACGAAGACCACCACGGAGCGGCCCGGCACCTCCAGCGCCACCACCCCGTCCCCCTCGACCTCCGCCACAGCCGCGCGCACCCGCGGATCCGCCGACTCCACCAGCTCCGGGTGCAGCTGCCAACCCGCCCCGCCCAGCGCCGGAACCCGCTGCCGGGTCGTCTCCTCGGTGGCGTTGAAGACCACCGCGAACTGACGCCAGCGGCGATCCAGGCCGGTCCCGTCGAGGCACATCACGATCACGCCGGGCGTCTCGCCCGGGCCGCCCAGCGGGAACGACACCCGTCGCTGCACCTCCTCGGCGGTGGGCAGGCCGAAGACCGGCGAGTCGCGGCGGATTCGGAGGAGTTCGCGGTAGCGCTCGGCGGTCAGGGTGATCGCGTCGGGCGGTGGCACCAGTGAGGGCTCGGCGAGCAGCGGCCGGGCGAACTCCCACTTGTCGCCGTTGTCCTGCTCCGGTGGGAGGCCCACGCCGAACCCGTTGCCGAGGGCCGGGTCCCAGCGGATCTGGTTGAACCAGTCGCCGGAGTTGAACGAGTTGCGGTCGAGCGATTTGGACCGGAGCCGCTCGCTGCCGAGGGCGACGAACCCGGCGCCCTGGCTCAGCACCACCAGGGACAGCGCCAGAACCTGCATCCGGGCCCGGTCCAGCGGCGCGGTGCCGAGGGGCAGCTTGAACGCCATGGCGTCATACAGGATCTCGTTGTCGTGGGCGTCGACGTAGTTGACCGCCTCGCCGGGCGAATGCGCATATCCACTCGGTGAGCCGTTGTATTCCAGTTGGGCGCCGCTGCGCTCGGCGCCGGTGTGCGTGACGAGGCGATAGGTGGCGAGGCCGCCGGCGAGGCCCACCTTGATCTGGTCGTGCAGCCAGAGCGGGGTGTGTGAGCCGAGCCCGGTGGCGAACCCGCGCACGCCCGGATCGCCGAACGAGCTGCCGCCGCGGGCCGCGTCCCGCAGCCGGTCGTTGAACGTGCCGATCCCGGTCCCGGCCATGTTGATCTGGGTGGCCTGGGCGAACCGGGCGTCATACGCCACCTCGCCGAAATTCCAGCCCTCGCCGTAGAGGCAGATGTTGCGTCCCTCATACCCCAGGCGGTCGAGCGCTATCCGGGCCTCCAGGATGTTGGCCCGCGGGTGGTGGCCCATCAAATCGAACCGGAAGCCGTCGATGCGGTACTCCACGGCCCAGGTGACGAGCGAGTCGATGACCAGCTTGCTCATCATCGTGTGCTCGGTGGCCGTATTCGGGCAGCAGCTGGACTCGGCGGTGCTGCCGTCGTCGAGGAGCCGGTGGTAATAGCCGGGGACGAGCCGGTCGAGGACGCTGAACCGGTGGAGCCCGTCGCCCATGGTGTGGTTGTAGACCACGTCCAGCACGACCCGCAGGCCGGCGCTGTTGAGCGAGGCCACCAGGGCGCGCAGCTCACGGATCCGGGCGGTGCCGGCCGGGTCGGTGGAATAGCCGCCGTCCGGTGTGGTCCAGTGCCACGGGTCGTAGCCCCAGTTGTAACCGTCCTCGTCGGCGACGGCCATCACCGCGCGCTGCTGCTCGGGCGAGTCCGGCGGGAAGGCGGCCAGGTCGCACGCGGGTGTCGCCTGGTCGGCCCGGCGGTCCGGCACGCTGGCGAAGTCGTTCACCGGGAGCAGGTGCACGTGGGTGAGCCCGGAGTCGGCGAGCGAGCGCAGGTGCCGCATCCCGTCCGAGCCGGGGTGGGTGAACGCCAGGTAGGTGCCGCGGTCCTTGGCCGGCACGGAGCCGTCGAAGACCGAGAAGTCGCGGACCGACACCTCGGCGATCTGCATCCGCGCGGGTGCCACCGCCGGCGGTTTCGTGAGCGTCTCCCAGCCGTGCGGGGCCAGCTCCGGATCGGCCAGGTCGACCAGCTGGCTGTGCGTGGAGTCGGTGGCGAGCGAGACCGAATAGGGGTCGGTCACGCTCGTCGTCACCACCCGCTGCGCCGCCGGGTGCCACACCTCGACCTGGTAGCGGTAGTAACGCCCGAGCCACTTGCGCTTGCCGGTGATCGACCAGACACCGGTGACCGCGTCCCGCTCCATCGGCAGCACCCGGGGCTCGTCGCCGGGCTCCCGGAACAGCTCCAGCCGCACGTCACGGGCGGTCGGCGCCCAGACGGCGAGCCTCGGTGGATCCTCCGCGGGCACGATCGGCCCCAGCTCGGTGTCGGACGCGTCCGCATAGAGGTCGTCGAGGACGCCGGCGAGCTGCACGGCGGTGAGCGCCACGATCCGGCCGTCGGCGTCGCGGCCGGCCACCAGGAGCTGGGTGCGCAGCAGGTCACCGAGCACCGGGTCGGCCAGCTCGCGCACGGCGAAGGCACGGTAGGCCCGCAGGTGCGGAAACTTGCGGCTCTGCGCCTGGAACAGCCCGCCGGGGCGGGGCACCAGGGCGAGCTCCTCGTCCTCCCCGGTCAGCTCGGTGCCCTCCCGGCGCAGTCTGCCGTCGGCGGAGGCGAGCAGGGTGAAGGTGACCGCCCGGTCGCCGAACCACTCGGGCAGCGCGACGGTGCCCCGGTCGAGGAAGACCGCGAACGCCCGGGCCGGGTCCAGCTCGGGGCCGAGGGTGTCGATGGCGGGGCGGACCGGTGCGGCCACCCCGGACTCCATCCACACCTCCCGGCAGACGGTGAGGTCGAGGCGCTGGTCGTCGGGAAGGTCCTTGGTGTCGCCGCGGTGCACCACGAAACGCAGGCCGACGGCGTCCGGCCGCACGGGCACCTCGAAGACGGCTCCATAAGTATCGAAGCGGGCGGGTGCTCTAGGCGTACCCCAAGGGGTTTTGTCCCTGACGTCGACGCCCTCCCAGCAGTGCAGGCCCCACCCGGAGTAGTCGCCGTCAGGCCGGCGGTAATGGATCACGGCGAAGCCGGGGTCGGTGGGGTGAGGGAGTGACGGAGGCTCGAAGCGCACCCGCCGGTCGTTGGCATGCAGCCAGACCTCGGCGGTCTTCTCCAGATCGACCCACCTGTCGATGTCCACGTCCTTGGCGCCGAAACGGTGCACCACCAGGAAGCCGACCTCGCGCGCGTCAGGGTCGAGACGGACCCAGGCGAACCGGCCGTGCTCATCCTCCCCGTCGAACGGAACACCCTCGGGGTAGGTCGTCTCGGTGCCGGGAGCGACGTCACCCCAGGCGTGCAGCATCCAGTCGGTGTAGTCCCCGTCGGGGCGCTGATAGTGCACGATGAGCCATTGCGGACGTGTCCGGGAATGTGGCGGAGCGGCCGTAGTGATCTCTATCGTCGTCACCGAGCCATCCTCGCACCGGCATACGACTATTTCAGCGCGTGCCGAGAACAGGGGCGTCCGAAATGTGAATGGTTTGTCACGACGGTCTAGGGTGACGGCTTCACATCCGTGCGGTACTCCTCCGGTGGTTTCTCGATGAAGATCCTGTTCTTGATCAACAACGCGTTCGGCGTCGGCGGGACCATCCAGACGACGTTCAATCTCGCCGGTGCGCTCGCCGAGCGGGGGCACGACGTGGAGGTGCTCAGCACGCTCCGCGGCCGTGACTCGCCGCAGATGCACGCGGACCGGCGGATCCGCCTGATGTCGCTGACCGAGACCCGTCCCTCCCACGCTGATCACGTGAAGGACGCGCGCGGGCGCGGCGACAAGCCGGAGGTCTACCCGCACTCCGACTACCGCGCCGGCGACTACGACCAGTGGGTGGAGGATCGCTACCGCCGCTACCTGCGGGCCAGCGACGCCGACGTGGTCATCGCGACCCGGCCCGGCCTGATCGCCTACGCAGCCCGGTTCGCGCCCCGCCACATGGTCCGGATCGGTCAGGAGCACCTGACGCGGGGCAGGCACAAGAAGAAGCTGCTCCGGGCGATGCCGCAGCACCTGCGCCGCCTGGACGCGTTCGTCACGGTGAGCTCGCGCGACGCCGAGGACTACCGCCAGCACCTCCACCTGCGCCGCACCAAACTGCTGCACATCCCGAACAGCATTCCGGCACCGCGGGTCGCGCCGTCGCACGGCCGGGCCAAGCTGGTGCTCGCGGCCGGCCGGCTGGTCCGCAGCAAGCGCTACGACGTGCTGCTCGAGGCGTTCGCCAAGGTGGTCGCCGAGCGCCCCGACTGGAACCTCCGGCTGTACGGAAACGGTCAAGAGCGCGACGCGCTGCGGGCACAGGTGCTCGAGCTCGGGCTGCACAACCACGTGCGGCTGATGGGCGCCTACTCACCGATCGAGACGGAGTGGGCCAAGGGCTCGATCGCGGCCGTCTCCGCCGACGTCGAGCCGTTCGGCATGACCCTCGTCGAGGCGATGCGCGCCGGGCTGCCGGTGGTCAGCACCGACGCGCCGCACGGTCCGGCCGAGATCCTCGACAACGGGGTGGACGGCGTGCTGACCCCGGTCGGCGACCCGGACGCGATGGCCGCCGCGCTGCTGCGGGTGATCAACGACGACGAGGGCCGGCGGGAGATGGCGGCCCGCGCGCTGGAGAACTCGGCGCGTTACGACCCCGGGCCGATCGCCGAGCAGTACGAGAAGCTGTTCGAGGAGCTGAAGGCACGCAAGTGGGGCTGGCACCTCAAGCGCACGCCGGTGGGTGCGCTCGGGCCGGCGACGTCGCTCGCGCTGCCCTCCGCGGACTGCGAGGTGACGGCCGACGGAACCATCGCCCTCCAGGCGCCGGACATCTCCGAGATGCACTGGCACCGGATCGGGGCGGACGAGCGCATCCCGGCCGGGGAGATCCTGCCCGCCGGTTCCTGGCAGCTCAAGAAGGGCGATATCGCCGTGCAGTCCGGGCGCCTCGACACCCGCGCGCTGCTGGAGCTGCACGAAGCGACCCGCACCGAGCTGCCCTACCGGCTGGGCGACGGCGGGCTGGCCCTGCGCGTGGTCGACGCGCCGGCCCGGGCCGAGGTGGACACGATCGACGTGGACGACGAAGGGGTGCATCTGACCGTGCGCCTGGTCGGCTCGGAGATCGGCGACGCGATGCTGGTGGCCCGCGGCAGCGAGGACCGGGAGTTCCCGATCAAGGCGGGTCAGGTGACCATCGCGCCCCTGCCGGCCGGCGATTGGACGCTTCACATCGGTACGGCCCGCCTGGGCAGGACCATCGACGACATCATCGACAAGCGCATCGCCTACGTGCTGCCGTCCACCCCCGCCATGCGGCCGTTCTTCACCGCCGCCAACGAACTGAGTATCAGCGCACAGCAATGACAGTGGTGATCTGGGGCCCGTCGTTACCGGTACGCATCAGGTACCGGTAACGCTCGCCGGTCACCGCCTGCCCCTCGCTGTCCAGGTACTCCCACTCGACCGAGACCAGCACCAGCGCCGCGGACAGGCTGAACACGTCGTCGATCCGCGCGTGGGCCGCGACGATGCGCTGCTCCCGGTACGCCGGCGCGGCACCCAGGAACGAGAGCGCCACAGCGGCGGGCGAGCTGAACGTGAAGCTGTACGAGTCGGACACCACCAGTCCGGGCAGCGTATGACAGCGGGCGATCCCCGCGACGTCGCCCGTCGTGAGCGCCGTGCCGTAGCGACCGAAGAAGTCAGTCAGCTGGTCCAGTTCCGCCGTTGGCGTCATGCGGCGCAGCATGCCCATGCATAGACAACGACAAACACTCGGTCACGGGTCCGGCCCCGGCTGAAAGGATCGGCACGTGGACCCCGCCTTGCGATGTCTAGCAAGACGGACGTACGGTTTAACGGAGACGTGAACCGAGAGTTAGGCAAACCTAACCCAAGGGTCGCCCGTTCGGTGCGAAAGACTTGACTTCCAGTCGCTGGGTGTGAAGGAGATGACGGTGGCCAGCCTCGACACCTTTGGTGCGAAGAGCGAGCTGCGCGTCGGAGACGCGAGCTACGAGATTTTCACGATCGACAAGGTGAAGGGGCACGATCGCCTGCCCTACTCCTTGAAGATCCTCCTGGAGAACCTTCTCCGTACGGAGGACGGCGCCAACATCACCGCCGACCACATCAACGCGCTCGGCAGCTGGGACCAGAACGCCGACCCCAGCGTCGAGATCCAGTTCACCCCGGCACGGGTGCTGATGCAGGACTTCACCGGCGTTCCCTGCGTGGTCGACCTGGCCACCATGCGTGAGGCCGTCAAGGACCTCGGCGGCGACCCCTCCAAGGTCAACCCGCTGGCACCGGCCGAGCTGGTCATCGACCACTCCGTCATCGCCGACCTGTTCGGCCGCGCGGACGCCTTCCAGCGCAACGTGGAGCTGGAGTACCAGCGCAACCGCGAGCGCTACCAGTTCCTGCGCTGGGGCCAGACCGCGTTCAACGAGTTCAAGGTCGTCCCGCCGGGCACCGGCATCGTGCACCAGGTGAACATCGAATACCTGGCTCGCACGATCATGGAGCGTAACGGCCAGGCGTACCCGGACACCGTCGTCGGCACCGACTCGCACACCACGATGGTCAACGGCCTCGGCGTGCTGGGCTGGGGCGTCGGCGGCATCGAGGCCGAGGCCGCGATGCTGGGCCAGCCGGTCAGCATGCTGATCCCGCGGGTCGTCGGCTTCAAGCTGTTCGGCGAGGCGCCGGCCGGCACCACCGCCACCGACCTGGTGCTCACGATCACCGAGATGCTGCGCAAGCACGGCGTGGTCAGCAAGTTCGTCGAGTTCTACGGCCCCGGCGTGAGCGCCGTGCCGCTGGCGAACCGGGCCACCATCGGCAACATGTCCCCGGAGTACGGCTCCACCGTCGCGATCTTCCCGATCGACGAGCAGACCATCGAGTACCTCCGCCTGACCGGCCGCGGCTCCGCCGAGATCGCCCTGGTCGAGGCCTACGCGAAGCGCCAGGGCCTGTGGCTGGACCCGTCCGCCGAGCCGGACTACAGCGAGAAACTCGAGCTGGACCTCTCGACGATCGTCCCGTCGCTCGCCGGCCCGAAGCGCCCGCAGGACCGGGTCCCGCTGAACGCCGCCAAGTCGATGTTCCGCGAGGCGCTGCCCAACTACGCGGCACCGCACGGCCACGCCGACGAGGCCAGCGAGGAGTCCTTCCCGGCGTCGGACTCCCCCGCCAACGGCGTCCAGGACGACGCTGACAAACCGGCTCGGGCGAGTGCCGCGAACGGCGCGACGGGCCGGGTCTCGAAGCCGACCCTGGTCAAGGGCGAGGACGGCGTCGAGTACGAGCTGGACCACGGCGCGGTTGTCATCGCCGCCATCACCTCCTGCACCAACACCTCGAACCCGCAGGTGATGATCGGTGCGGCGCTGCTGGCCAAGAAGGCCGTCGAGCGTGGCCTGACCCGCAAGCCGTGGGTCAAGACCACCCTCGCGCCCGGCTCCAAGGTCGTCTCCGACTACTACGACAGGTCCGGCCTCACGCCGTACCTGGACAAGATCGGGTTCAACCTGGTCGGCTACGGCTGCACCACCTGCATCGGCAACTCGGGCCCGCTGCCCGAGGAGGTCTCCGCCGCGGTCAACGAGGCAGACCTCACCGCGGTCAGCGTCCTGAGCGGCAACCGCAACTTCGAGGGCCGGATCAACCCGGACGTCAAGATGAACTACCTGGCGTCCCCGCCGCTGGTGGTCGCCTACGCCCTGGCCGGCTCGATGGACATCGACATCACCACCGAGCCGCTCGGCATCGGCTCCGACGGCAAGCCGGTCTACCTCAACGAGATCTGGCCGACCGCCAAGGAGATCGACGACACCATCGCCGCCGCGATCGGCGCCGAGGGCTTCAGCACCGCCTACCAGGACGTCTTCGCCGGCGACGAGCAGTGGCAGTCGCTGCCGACCCCGACCGGCGACACCTTCGCCTGGGCCGGTGACTCCACCTACGTGCGCAAACCCCCGTACTTCGAAGGCATGTCCGCCGACCCGTCACCGGTCACCGACATCACCGGCGCCCGCGTCCTGGCCAAACTGGGCGACTCGGTCACCACCGACCACATCTCCCCGGCCAGCTCGATCAAGCCCGACTCCCCCGCCGGCAAGTACCTCGCCGAGCACGGCGTCCCGCGCGCCGAGTTCAACAGCTACGGCTCCCGCCGCGGCAACCACGAGGTCATGATCCGGGGCACCTTCGCCAACATCCGGCTCCGCAACCAGCTGGTCCCCGGCGTCGAGGGCGGCTTCACCGTCAACCACCTCACCGGCGACCAGACCACCATCTACGACGCCAGCGTCGCCTACCAGGAAGCCGGCATCCCGCTGGTCATCCTGGCCGGCAAGGAATACGGTTCCGGCTCCTCCCGCGACTGGGCCGCCAAGGGCACCATGCTCCTCGGCGTCCGCGCCGTCATCGCCGAAAGCTACGAGCGCATCCACCGCTCCAATCTGATCGGCATGGGCGTCCTCCCCCTCCAGTTCCCCCAGGGCGAGACCGCCGAGTCGCTCGGCCTCACCGGCACCGAGACCTTCTCCTTCACCGGCGTCACGGCCCTCAACGACGGCGCCACTCCGCGCACGGTGCACGTCACCACCGACACCGGCCTGGAATTCGACGCGGTCGTCCGCATCGACACCCCCGGCGAGGCGGACTACTACCGCAACGGCGGCATCCTCCAGTACGTCCTCAGGAAGATGCTCCGCAGCTGATCACCATCGCCAATGCCCCGTCTGTTGCTGTCCGGCAGGCGGGGCGTCGGCGTTTCCGCCCCATCTCGCGCCTCACTTCCGGCTTCCCCGCTCCCCCGCTTCCCGCTCCCCCACTTCCCACTTCCCGCTCCCAGCGTCTGGCTCTCACCCTTCAAGATCAAGTTCAAGAACTTGCTGTCGCAGCGGGGTGGTGTGTACAGACCGCCGCTCACGCCGAGGGCCCGCCGGCCCGAGCTGGCCGCTGGCGCGTCCAAACCGCTCGACCCACCGGGCGACCTGCGTAAATGGGCACGCCCAACCCCAACCGCCGGTCCCGCCCCGCCCTTCCGCCCCGCCCTTCGCCCCGCCCTTCGCCCCGCCCTTCGCCCCGCCCTTCGTTTTCGCCCTCGCAGCTTCGTGTGGCCTTGCGTCGCCTCGGCCGGTCAGCTCTCTGGTGGTGGGCCGAGGAGGTCCCACTTGTTGCCGGCGATGTCGGCGAAGACGGCCACCTGGCCGTAGGGCTCGGTGCGCGGCTCGCGGACGAAGTGGACGCCGTGAGCGATCATCCGCCGGTGGGTGGCGTCGAAGTCGGACACGCGCAGGAAGAAGCCGACGCGGCCGGCCATCTGATCGCCCACCGCGGCCGCCTGACGTTCGCCGTCCGCGCGGGCCAGCAGCAGCCCGGTGCCGCCGCCGGGCGGGCGCACCACGACCCAGCGTTTGGGGCGGCCGTCGTTGGTCAGCGACGGCGAGTCCTCGGTCAGCTCGAAACCGAGGACCTCGGTGAAGAACGCGATCGCCGGGTCGTACTCCTCGACGATCACGGTGACCAGATCGATGTGGATCACGGGCGGAATCCCGTCCGGTCGGCGTCGGTGATCTCCCGGAGGACCCGCGCCGGGGTTCCGACGGCGATTACACCGGACGGGATCGAGCGGGTCACCACGCTGCCGGAGCCGACGATCGAGTTGTCGCCGATCGTGACGCCCTGATTGATGGTCACGCCGCCGCCGATCCAGACGTTGTCGCCGATCGTGACCGGCTTGGCGTAACAGCCGCCGGCCACACGCTCGGCGGCGTCGATGGCGTGGTTCGAGGTGTAGATGCCGACGCGCGGCCCGAAGAGCACGTTGTCACCGATCGTGATCCCGCCGCCGTCGAGCAGAACGCAGTCGAAGTTGGCATAGAAGTGATCACCGACGCTGATGTTGAATCCGAACTCGCAGCGGAACGTCGGCTCGAAGTAAGCGTCCCGCCCCACCTCACGCAGCAGCCGCCGCAGGATCGCCTCCCGCTCCTCCTGCGGTCTGCCGAAGCTGTCGTTGTACTCGGTTGTCAGCAGCACGGTCCGCTGCCGCGCCTCAACCAGCTCGGCGGTCAGGTCGTTGTACATCCGGCCGGTCAGCATGTGCTCCCGCTGCGCTTCTAGCGTCACCCGACGATCTTCCCACCCCCGTTCCGCCACCGCGGAGACCTGGTGCGGCTCTCCTCGCCCTCACGACCGCAACAGATCCCGCGGCTCCCACCGGCCTCACCCGTCAGCGGGCCCGGGCGGCCCTGGCAGCACTCCGTGGCCGAGTCAGTCAGCGCGGCCACGGCAGCTCCGGCGTGCGCCACGGCAGCCCCGGCGTGCCCTCCGCCGGCTCCCGCGTGGCCCCCGCCGGCTCCCGCATGGCCCCCGCCAGCTCCCGCATGGCCCCCGCCGGTCGAGCTCGGTTGGCGCGGGCCGCACTTTCCGCGTACCCCTGCCGTTGGGATGCTCCATGCCCCGCACTCCATGACCGCCCTCTGGTGAATAGGCTTCGGGAATGGATGACAAGAGTGTGCTGAGCCGGATCAACGGCCTGGTCGACGAAGAGCACGACCTTCGCCAGCAGCTGAGCCAGGGCAAGATCTCCTCGGACGAGGAGCACGCCCGGCTCAAGGAGCTGGAGGAGGCACTGGACCAGTGCTGGGACCTGCTGCGCCGGCGCCGTGCGGCCCGCTCGGTGGGGAACGACCCCGACGCGGTGCAGGCCCACGGCGTCAGCGAGGTGGAGGGCTACATCCAGTGACCGGCCCCGGTCGCGGCCGCCGTGGACGCGGCGGCCGCGGGCCGGGCCTGGGACGCCTGGTCAGAGCAGTCCCGCCTCGTAGTGCAGGCGCTCGACCAGTACGTCGGCGTCGACGGACAGGCCGCGGGAGCGGAACCAGTTCGCGACGTTGTGCACGTCACGGGCGATGAACTCGCCGCCGCGCGGGTTGGCGATCACGTCGATGATCTGCGGCAGGTCGATGAGCACCAGCGTCCCGTCGTGGACCATCGTGTTGTACGGCGACAGGTCACCGTGTGCCACCTGAGCCCGGGCCAGCACCGACAGCGCGTCGGTCATCTGCCGCCACAGATCGGCCAGCCCGTCAGCGTCGGTACGCACCTGGGCCAGTCGCGGCGCGGCCTCACCGGTCTCCCAGTCGCCGATGAACTCCATCATCAGCTCGGTGCCGATCAGCTGCACCGGGTAGGGAACGCGGATCATTCCGCTCTCTTGACCGATTTCCCACAGCCGGCCGAGTGCCCCGAACTCGGCGGCGGCCCACTGACCGGCGATGAGTTCCTTGCCGAACGAGGTGCGGTTGTTCATGGCCCGCATCTCGCGGGATCGGCGGACCCGGCGGCCCTCCATATATCCCGCGTCGCGGTGGAACAGCCGGTGCTCGCCGTCCCGGTAGCGTTTCGCGGCCAGCATGCTGACCTTGTCGGTGCCGGGGATGGCACGGCGGACCAGGAAGACGTCGGCTTCCTTGCCGGTCTTGAGCATGCCCAGCTCGGTGTCGACAGCGCCGTACTCGGTGCGCACCCAGTCGGGGCGCGGCTCAGGACCGTGCAGAGCACCGTCCCAGGTGGACCAGCGATCGCCCTCCTCGGGCAGGTCGGGGTCCTCCTTGAGGGCCGGCTCGGGCCGGCCGCGCTTCAGGAAGTCGGATTCGTCGTCGTCGAACTTGCGGCGCCCACGGCGCGTGGTGGTGGGGCCGAAAGAATCGTGCTCGCGCACTGGAGGATCTCCTCAGAGAAAGAAGCAAAAAGGGAAAACAGGACAGCAGCCATCACAAAGACAGCCATGGAGTCCACCCCCTTCTCTCTCGTCGGACCGTGCCGAACCATGCAGCCGACTCGTGCAGCCGAACCGTGCAGCCGAACCGTGCGGAGCCGAACCAACCGCGAGCCGACCGATCGTGCAGAGTCAACCGGCTCTGGCGATGTCAGACGGTGCGCGGCAACCACCTGGTCGCTCGTGCGGGCAACTCTCGCGGATCAGCGAGACGGCCGCAACCTATTTATGACCGGGTCGCCATGATGGCGGAGATCCCCTGGATGACGTTGCCCACCACCCGCGTCGGGGCGAACCGGGTGTCCACCCACTCGCGCCCACGATGCAGCCACACGCTGGGCAACCCCATCGCGGCCGCACCGCCGATGTCCGCCTCCGGGCTGTCGCCGACCACCCAGGCCCCGGCCAGGCGCATCCGGACCCGCTGCGCGGCGAGCGCGAAGATCCGCGGATTGGGCTTGCTCACCCCGCACTGCTCCGAGATCACCCAGTCGGCGACATAACGGTCCAGCCCGCACCGCCGGATCCGCGCCTCCTGCTGCTCGGCCGGCCCGTTGGTGACGACGACGGGAATCAGCCCCGCATCCCCGGCGATCTCCAGGGCGCAGCTCACCATCGGGTCCAGCCGCTCGAAGGCGAGCGGTCCCTCGTTCAGCTCGTCGACCATGTCGATCGACGTGACCCGCAGCTGGTAGCGCTCGCGGATCAGGTCGGCGAGGTCCCATCGGGAGGTCAGGCCGTCGGCGTCCACCGACACCAGCCAGTCGAGGTCCTCCTGCGGAGCGGCGATCTCGTCCAGGAAGCCTTTCGCCCACAGCCGGAACGCACCACTGCGGTCGAGCAGGGTGTCGTCCAACGCGAGGAAGACTAGAGGCACCCGGGCACTTTACGTGAGCGGCGACGGAAGCGAACAGTCCAGGAGTGTTAACAAAACGGGGACAGGACGACCAAATTCGCATCATCCGATCGTGGGATGCCCCAGCTTCAAAAGCCGTACGTACGGATTGCAAGCCGATGGCGCCCCGTGACACGATCAGCGAGTGCCCAGGGTTAGTCAGGACCAGCTAGATGCGCGCCGCCACGAGATCCTCACCGCGGCTCGTGCCTGCTTTGCCCGGTTCGGATATGAGGGCGCCACGGTCCGCCGGCTCGAAGAGGCCACGGGCATGTCACGTGGAGCAATTTTCCACCATTTTCGTGACAAGGAGTCGCTGTTCCTCGCGGTGGCCGAGGACGACGCCGCCCTGATGGCCGAAACCGTCACCCGCAACGGCCTCGTCCAGGTGATGCGCGACCTGCTGGAGCGCGCCGGCAACAGCGAGGGCGACACGGCCGGCTGGCTCGGCACCCAGCTCGAGGTGTCCCACCGGCTCCGCACCGACCCCGCCTTCGCCAAACGCTGGGCCCAGCGGTCGGCCGCCATCGCCGACGCCACCCGCGAGCGCCTGCAACGCCAGCGCGACGCCGGCGTGCTGCGCCAGGACGTGCCGGTCGAGGTGCTCACCCAGTTCCTCGAGCTGGCCTACGACGGCCTGGTGCTCCACCTGGCCACCGGCCGCCCTGCCGGCGAACTGGTCCGAGTCCTCGACGTCGTCGAAGAAGCCGTCCGCCGCTGACCCAGCCCTCGAAAGTCATGGCGGCTCCACCCACTCGCTGCCTAAAGTCCCGGACATGAGCAACGTGGGACAGCTGCTACGGCACTGGCGTGACGACAGGCGGATCAGCCAGCTAGACCTGTCCACCCGGGCCGGCGTCTCCACCCGCCACCTGTCATTCGTGGAGACCGGCCGCTCCCGGCCGACGAGCGAGATGATCCTGCGGCTGGCCGAGGAACTCGACGTACCGCTGCGGGCGCGCAACGAACTGCTGCTCGCCGGCGGGTTCGCTCCGGCCTTCGCCGAGTCCGAGCTGGACGGCCGACCGCTGGCCACCGTCCTGGCCGCGCTGCGCAACGTGCTCACCGGCCACGATCCCTGCCCCGCGATCCTGGTCGACCGGCACTGGACCATGGTGGACGCGAACGCCGCCGTGTCCCGGTTCACCACCGGATGCGCTGCCGAGCTGCTCGAACCACCGGTCAACGTACTGCGACTGGCCCTGCACCCGAACGGCATGGCGCCTCGGATCGGAAATCTGGCCGAGTGGCGTACGCATGTCCTGCACCGCCTCGACCGCCAGACCGCCGCCACCGCCGACCCGGTGCTGCGCGAACTGCGCGACGAACTCTCCCGCTATCCCGGCGGCCTGATCACCGCACAGCCGGACGGCCTGGTCGTACCCCTGCTCCTGGATGATCTCAACTTCTTCAGCATGACCTCGGTGCTCGGCACCCCCCGCGACGTAACCCTCTCCGAGCTGGCAATCGAGGCCTTCCTCCCCGCCGACACCGCCACCGCGAACGCGCTACAACGCCCCGCGAACGCGCTACAACGCCCCGCGAACCCGCCACAACGCCCCGCGAACCCGCCACGACACCCCGCGAACCCAGCTACCAACCCGGCCACCACGGACGCACCGACGCCGGAGATGGCAGGATCGACGCATGGATCTCGGGCTGGCTGATCGCGTCTTCATCCTCACCGGGGCCTCCCGCGGCCTCGGCTTCGCCACCGCGCAGGCCCTCGTCCTCGACGGCGCCCGGGTGGTGATCTCGTCCCGGTCCGCGGACAAGGTCGACGAGGCAGTCGCCGAACTGGGCACCGACCACGCGGTGGGCGTCGCCGCCGACCTCAGCGACCCCACCACCGCGCGCGAGCTGGTCGACACCGCGATGGAACGCTTCGGCCGCCTCGACGGCGCCCTGGTCTCGGTCGGCGGCCCGGCCGCGGGTTCGGCCGCGAGCATGACCGACGAGCAGTGGCGGGCCGCCTTCGACACCGTCTTCCTCGGTTCGGTCCGCGCCGCGCGGACGTTCGCATCGGCGCTGCACGACGGTGGCGCCGTCGGGCTGGTCCTCTCCACCTCGGTGAAGACGCCGCTGGCCGGGCTGGGCCTGTCCAACGGCTTGCGGCCGGGTCTCGCCATGGTGGCGAAGGACATGGCCGACGAGTACGGGCCGCGCGGCGTGCGGGTGCTGAGCGTCCTGCCGGGCCGGTTCATGACAGATCGGAATCGCGAACTCTTCTCCGCCCACGACGACCCGGCGACGGCGATGGCCGAGGTCGCGGCGGGGATTCCGCTGCGCCGCATCGGCGAGCCTTCGGAGTACGGTCGGGTCGCCGCATTCCTGCTGTCCCCCGCCGCGAGTTACATGACCGGGGTGGCGGTCGCGGTCGACGGCGGAGCGCTGCGCACCCTGTGACCGCTCCGGGGTCCTCGCTGCGCAAACCAACTCCCGCCGAGGTGGCGGCCGCCGCCGGTCGAACCATTCCCGACCTGTTCGGCCCCGGCCTCAAGGTGCTCTTCTCCGGCATCAACCCGAGCCTCTACTCGGCGGCCACCGGCCATCACTTCGCCAGGCCGGGCAACCGGTTCTGGCCGTCTCTGCACGGCGGCGGTTTCACCGACCGCGTACTGCACCCCTCCGAGCAACATCTGCTGCCGGGCCTGGGCCTGGGCATCACCAACGTCGTGGCGCGGGCCACGGCCCGAGCCGACGAACTGACGGCAGACGAACTGGTCGCGGGCGGCAAGCTCTTGACCGATTTCGTACGCCGAACGAAGCCCCGCTTCCTAGCCGTACTCGGTGTAACGGCCTACCGCGCGGCATTCGACCGCCGCAAAGCGAGAATCGGCCCCCAACCGGACACGATCGCCGACGTTCCCGTGTGGGTGCTCCCCAACCCCAGCGGCCTGAACGCGCACTTCCAACTCCCCGACCTAGCCGCCGAGTTCGCCGCGCTACGAGAAGCCGTCGAACGCTGACCCACGCCCGCCATTACACAGTGGACACCCCTTTATGGCCTGAAGTCGTCGTCCCCCGGGCGCGGCGGCAGCACCCGCTGCTCATGAACCGCCGTCTCCTTGCGGAACCGATCAGCCGACGGATGCCACATCTCGTCGATCGGCCCCATCACACCGCCGCCGATGCCCTTTCGCCGGGCCCACCTCGCGAACCGCAGAAACGCGAACCCGAGCACCCCCAGCACCACGAGCAGGACGACGAACTCCATCACGGCTCCACCGTCGTCGCGGGAACGGTCACGATCTCGACCTCGTCGCTCGTGAAGGGTGGCGGGCTGACCGCGAACTGAGTGCGGTACAGCTCGGCGTAGAGACCACCCGCTTTGATCAGGTCGGTGTGCCGCCCGCGCTCGGCGATCCGGCCCTGATCGAGCACCAGGATCTGGTCGGCCTCGCGGATCGTGGAGAGCCGGTGGGCGATGACCAGCGCGGTCCGGCCGCGCAACGCCGCCGACAGCGCCCGCTGCACCGCCGCTTCGGACTCGCTGTCCAGGTGGGCCGTCGCCTCGTCGAGGATCACGATCGACGGCTGTTTGAGCAGCAACCGGGCGATCGCGATGCGCTGCTTCTCCCCGCCGGAGAACCGGTAGCCACGCTCACCCACCACCGTGTCCAGCCCTTCGGGCAGGGCCCGGACCAGGTCGGCCACCTGGGCACCCTCCAGCGCCGCCCACATCTGCTCGTCGGTCGCGTCCGGGCGCGCGTAGCGGAGGTTCTCCGCGATGGTCTCGTGGAACAGGTGCGAGTCCTGGGTGACCACGCCGACCGTGTCACGCAGCGAATCCAGCGTCGCGTCGCGCACGTCGACGCCGCCGATCAGCACCGCTCCCTCGGTCACGTCGTAGACCCGGGAGACCAGCATCGACGTGGTCGACTTGCCGGCGCCGGAGGGACCGACCAGTGCCACCATCTGTCCGGGCTCGACGGTGAAGTCCAGCCCTCGCAGCACCGGCGCGTTCTCCGTCCGGTCGAGGGTCGCGACGTCCTCCAGGGTGGCGAGCGAGACCTCCTCGGCGCTCGGGTAGCGGAACCGCACGTCGCGGAACTCGACCCGGCCCGAGCCGGCCGGAATCGCCGTGGCGCCCGGTTTCTCGGCGATGCCGGGTTTCAGGTCGAGCACCTCGAAGACCCGGTCGAAGGAGACGAGCGCGCTCATCACGTCGACCCGCACGTTGCTCAGCGCGGTGAGCGGGCCGTAGAGCCGGGTGAGCAGCAGAGCCAGGGTGACGACGGTGCCGGCGGAGACCTGACCCTGGACAGCCAGCCAGCCACCCAGCCCATACGTCAGGGCCTGTGCCAATGAGGCGACGAGCAGCATCGCGACGAAGAACGTTCGCGAGTACATCGCCTGCTCGATGCCGATGTCCCGCACCCGGGCGGCGCGCTCGCCGAACCGGCCGGCCTCAGCCTCGGGCCGGCCGAAGAGCTTGACCAGCAGCGCACCGGAGACGTTGAAACGCTCGGTCATCGTCGCGTTCATCTTCGCGTCGAGGTTGTACGACTCGCGGGTGATCTCGGCGAGCCGCTTGCCGACCCGGCGCGCGGGGAGGATGAAGACCGGCAGGAGCATCAGCGACAACGTGGTGATCTGCCAGGAGAGGCTGAACATCACGACCGCGGTGAGCACCAGCTGGATGACGTTGCTGAGCACGCCGGACAGCGTGGAGGTGAAGGCGCGCTGTGCGCCCACCACGTCGTTGTTGAGCCGGCTGACCAGCGCACCGGTCTGTGTCCGCGTGAAGAACTGCAGCGGCATGCGCTGGACGTGGTCGTAGACCCGGGTGCGCAGGTTGAGGATGATCCCCTCGCCGATGCGGGCCGAATACCACCGCTGGGCCAGCGAGAGCAGGGCGTCGGCGACCGCGAGGCCGGCGATGAGCAGGGCCAGCCGCACCACGGTGCCGCCCGCGCCGGGGGCGTTGCCGGTGATCGCGTTGATCACGTGGCCGGCGAGCAGCGGCGTCGCCACCCCGATGCCCGCGGCGAGCACCACGGTCACCATGAAGACCCCGATGTCCCGCCTGTACGGCTGGGCGAAGCGCACGATCCGCCGGCTGGTCCCGCTGCGGACCTGGTGCTCACGAACCCGGTCGGAGTTCTGGATCGAGCGCAGCACACTCCAGCTCGGCATGGACATGCGTCACCTCCCGGGGCGTCGCTCGACGGACAGCGCACAGCCTGTCACGTGGGTACGACAACCCGGGAGGTAAGGACGCTATTCCTGCGGCTACTCCCCTGATCCCAGCAGGTCGCTGAGCCGGCGAGTCTGTGCCTCGCGTTCCGCTCGGTCCTGCTCCGCATACGTCCGGTCGGACGCACCGGTCAGCAGTGCCTTGATCTCCGCGACGGCGCCGGTGTCGGCTGCCAGCACGGCGGCGGCCAGGTCGGCGACCGCCCCGTCCAGCTCGGCCCGGGGCACGACGGCGGTGGCCAGGCCGATCCGGTCCGCCTCCTCCGCCGAGATCCGCCGGCCGGTGACGCAGATCTCCAGTGCCCTGGACGGACCGACCAGCTCGGTGAGCCGTTTCGTGCCGCCCAGATCGGGCACCAGGCCGAGTGTCACCTCGGCCATCGAGAATCGCGCGTCGTCGGCGAGAACACGCATGTCGCAGTTCAGTGCGAGCTGGAAGCCGGCACCGATCGCATGCCCTTGTACGGCGGCGATTGTCACAATGGACGGACTGCGCAACCAGGTGAACGCGCTCTGGAAGACAGCAATCTGATCCGCGCACTCGGACGCGGACAACTGTGCCAACCGACCCAGGGAAGAATCGCCGCCACCACGCGCGACAGACAGATCCAGGCCGGCGGAAAACGCGCGACCCTCGCCCCGGACAATGACGATGCGCACGTCACCCGGTAATTTTCTTGAAATGTCGCCGAGCTCCGTCCACATGGACGGAGTCTGTGCATTGAGAACGTCGGGCCGGCACAACGTCACCGTCGCTACCGGCCCGTCCTGTTCGTAACGAACGCCTACCTCATCGGCTGCACCGGGCCCGGCGTTGCCGGACGTCACGCCTTCTTGCGGCGGCGGGCGCCGCCCCGCTGACGCAACTGCACACCCGATTCGGTGAGCACCCGGTGCACGAATCCGTAGGACCTTCCGGTGGAAGCGGCCAGCGCGCGGATGCTCTCGCCGGAGGTGTAACGCTTCACCAGGTCCTTGGCGAGCGACTGCCGCTCGCTACCGACGATTCGACGACCCTTCTCAGTACTGGTAGCTGTGCCAGTGGCTGCCATCTTGAATCCTCACGTCGCAGACAGTGCGGTCAGATACGGTCCCACCTATTACACCGTCTCCAACGATCATGCGCCAGGTATCCGGCGTGCGTGAACGTGCCCATTTATTACTGTCAGGAACTTGACGGTTACCACGGGCATCAATGTCAGACAGTTTGCAGACAGTGCACGTTGCCGCATTTACTGCCGGGTAGCGGTGCGACGGCCGCTTCGCCAAGACCATCGATCACCTGCGGAAACACTCGATCGAGGCAACCCGCTGGTGGAGACGTTGACCGCTCCGGAGAGTGGTGTGATCGCTCCGTGGGGTGACGGGATTTCGAGCCGGACGCGACCGTCGTCGCGCCCGACCTGCCCGCAAACGCCTGAATATCGCACTGTCTGTGTGGGCACCAGTTGACAACTGACGATGCCGATGATCCGCCACCTTGAGAAGGTTCAAGCGACCCGCCAGGGAGCCTCAGGCGAGCTCGACGAGCTCCAGGAGGTCGTCGCTCCAGGTGTCCTCGTCGCCGTCCGGCAGCAGGATCGCGCGGTCCGGCTTGAGCGCCTGCACGCAGCCGGCATCGTGGGTGACCAGCACGATCGCACCCGGGTAGTTGGCGATGGCGTCGAGCACCTGCTCGCGGCTCACCGGGTCGAGGTTGTTCGTCGGCTCGTCGAGGAGCAGCACGTTGGCACCGGAGCAGACCAGGGTCGCGAGAGCCAGCCGGGTCTTCTCGCCACCGGAGAGCACGCCGGCCGGCTTGTCGACGTCGTCACCGGAGAAGAGGAACGCGCCCAGGATCTTGCGCAGTTCGGTGTCGGTCTGCTCCGCGGCCGCGCTGCGCATGTGCTCGAGGATCGTCCGGTCCACGTCCAGCGTCTCGTGCTCCTGGGCGTAGTAGCCCAGCCGCAGTCCGTGCCCGGCACGCACCTCACCGGTGTCGGGCTCCAGGAGCCCGCCCAGCATCCGCAACAGCGTGGTCTTGCCGGCACCGTTGAGGCCGAGGATGGCAACCCGGGAACCGCGGTCCACCGCAACGTCAACATCGGTGAAGATCTCCAGGGAACCGTACGACTTCGACAGGCCGGACGCGGTCAGCGGAGTCTTGCCGCACGGGGCGGGACTCGGGAACCGTACCTTCGCGACCTTGTCGGAGGCCCTGGTCTCCTCCAGCCCGCCCAGCAGTTTCTCGGCGCGGCGGGCCATGTTCTGCGCGGCGATCGTCTTGGTGGCCTTGGCCCGCATCTTGTCGGCCTGCGCCATCAGGGCACCGGCCTTCTTCTCCGCGTTCGCCCGTTCACGGCGGCGGCGGCGCTCGTCGGTCTCCCGCGCCTCGAGGTACGTCTTCCAGCCCATGTTGTACATGTCGACGACCGAGCGGTTGGCGTCGAGATACCAGACCTTGTTGACCGCGGCGTCGAGCAGCTCGACGTCGTGGCTGATCACGATGAGGCCGCCCTTGTGCTGTGCCATGTAACCGCGCAGCCAGGCGATCGAGTCGTGGTCGAGGTGGTTCGTCGGCTCGTCGAGGAGCAGGATGCCCTTGCCGTTCTGCCCGGAGTTGGCGAACAGGATGCGGGCCAGCTCGATCCGGCGGCGCTGACCGCCGGAGAGGGTGCCGATCGTCTGGGCCAGGGCGCGGTCGGGCAGTCCGAGGTTCGCGCAGATCCGGGCGGCCTCGGCCTCGGCGCCGTACCCACCCAGGGCGGAGAACTGGTCCTCGAGCTGGCCGTAACGGCGCACCAGCTTGTCGTCGGCGCTCTCCTCCAGCTGAACCTCGAGCTTCTGCATCTCGACGAGGATGGTGTCCAGGCCGCGGGCGGAGAGGACCCGGTCGCGGCCGGTGACGTTCAGGTCGCCGGTCCGCGGGTCCTGTGGCAGGTAACCGACCTCACTGGTCCGTTCGACCTGTCCCGCGTACGGCACGCCCTCGCCGGCCAGCACCTTGAGCGTGGTGGTCTTGCCGGCGCCGTTGCGGCCGACCAGGCCGATCCGGTCGCCGGGCTGCACCCGCAGGGTGGTCGGTGAGATCAGGATGCGCGCGCCGGCGCGAAGTTCGAGTCCGGTGGCGGTGATCATTATTGTTTCTCGCTCTCGGTGATCGGGCTGACTCAGGGCGCAAGAAAGCGCCGGCCATCCGGTAGGAGTCATCAACTCCCGGGTTGGTCGGCGCTGGGCAGGTCAGCCTTCGCAGAGCAGCACGACACCCATAGTACCGGGCCGCCCGACATGACTCCCACCCGATTAATTCACAAGATCATCGGGTACTCGCCGGTCAACCGTGGCGAAGGTAGGACGACATGGAACTCAACGAACGCGCCGACATCGACACCAGTCAGATCGAGGACGGCAGGCGCTCGGGCGGCGGAGGCGGCGGACTCGGCGGTCTGCCCATCGGTGGCGGCGGCCTGGCCGGCATCGTGGTGACCCTGGTCATCGCCCTCGTCGGCGGCTATTTCGGGATCAACACGATGGGGGGCGGCGAGCCAGGAACCTCCACCGGTGAGCAGATCAGCTGCAGCGAGGAGCAGAAGCTCCAGTTGCTGGAGTGCCGCAACGCGCTCTATGTGACGTCGATCCAGGCGTACTGGCGGGGACAGCTGCCGGAGTCGTTCGGCGAGCAGTACGTGCCGGCCACCACACATCTGTTCCAGCAGTCGGTGAACACCGGCTGCGGGTCCGCCGACTCCGGCGTCGGGCCGTTCTACTGCCCCGCGGACGACAAGGTCTACATCGACCTGGCCTTCTACGAGGTGCTGTCCCAGCAGCTGGGTGCGCCCGGCGAGTTCGCTCAGCCCTACGTGCTCGCTCACGAGTACGGCCACCACGTCCAGGACGTTCTCGGCACCGAGGCGGACATGCGCCGCCGCCAGGAACGCGACCCGGGCTCGGCCAACGAGGAGTCGGTCAAGCTCGAACTGCAGGCCGACTGCTACGCCGGCGCGTGGGCGAACGCGGCCGCCAACACCGTCGACAAGGACGGTGACAAGATCTTCAAGAGCCTGACCGAGCAGGACATCCAGCAGGGCATCGACACCGCCGGCAAGATCGGCGACGACGCGCTCCAGCAGCGCGGCGGCGGCAAGGTCAACCCGAA
Source organism: Actinoplanes sp. GCM10030250 (assembly GCF_042666575.1). NCBI lineage: Bacteria > Bacillati > Actinomycetota > Actinomycetes > Micromonosporales > Micromonosporaceae > Actinoplanes > Actinoplanes sp. GCM10030250. Next base: position 265,750 of record NZ_JBHTDO010000004.1, read on the forward strand.
GGAGTTCACCCACGGCACGTCCGCGCAGCGCCAGCAGTGGTTCAAGGTCGGGTACGAGTCCGGCGACCCGAAGCAGTGCGACACGTTCAAGGCGGGCGCCCTCGGCTGATCCGCCCGCGCAAGCCCTCACCTGATCAGCCCGCGCAATCCCTCGGCTGATCAGGCCTCACGGGGCCTCGGCTGATCCGCCGGCGGGCTCCTCGGGCTAGCCCCGCTCGGCGGGCTCTTTGATCAGAATCGGAACGGCTCGGGCCGCGGCCACAGCGGAGACAAGTACCGCGTGCCGCGGCTCGGGCACATCCAGCAGACGACCGGCACGCAGCGCGGCCACCGGCGCCAACTGCGGCGCACCCAGGATCGCGTCGACGGCCGTGCGGTCGCCTCCGGCCACGAGTGCGGCCATTGCCCGTACCTCCGGAAGAAGAATGCGCCCCACGATGCCGGCGCCGTCGGCAGCCGCCGCCTTTGCCTGATTGTCCCGGCGGCGCGCGAAACGCTGCTGCGACCAGCCACCCGCCGCCGTGCGCCCCTGCACATAGTGGGTGTCCACCTTGGACTTGACCAGCTCCGGCCCGTCCGCGACACCGACCGCGACCGCACCCTTTCGGGCCAGCAGCAGCCCCAGCCGCCGCGGCGCCTGCGCCTGAAGGATCAACTCCGCCACCGTCGCGGCCGAACCGGCACCGGGCGGCATGTGCAGCGTCGCCGAGACACCGTCCTCAGCGATCAAAATCAGACCCTCTTCACGGTACGACGTGTGCCGCGCCCGGAAATTCTCCAGCCAGCGGGGCAGCCGCTCCGGCGCGACGTCCACCCATTTCCCGCCGCCTGCGGCCGCTCGTTCGCCCATTCTTGTCAGACTACGGTGGCAGGATCCTCGGCATGAGCGACCTCGCCGGGATCCTGATGGAGCGCCTCGTCCCCGCGTTCGAGTCAGGCCGCGATCCCGCCCGGGCCGTCGGCGCCGCCGCCTACATGCGCGACCAGTTCCCCTTCCTCGGCCTCACCGCCCCCGCCCGGCGCACGCTGGCCCGCACCGCCCTGGCCGGCCTGCCCAGCCCCGGCGAGGATGACCTGCGCGCCGTCGCCCTCGCCTGCTGGCGCCGCGACGCCCGCGAGTTCCAGCAGTTCGCGTGCGACTACCTGACCCGCCACGTCGCCGTGCCCGGACCCGCGTTCGTGGCCGTCCTCGCCGAGCTGATCACGACGAAGTCCTGGTGGGACACTGTGGACCCGCTGGCCACCCGCGTGCTGGGCGGCCTGGTGACACGACATCCCTCGCTCGCGGCCACGATGGACGAGTGGTCACGCGAGGAGAACATGTGGCTGGTGCGGGCGGCGATCCTGCACCAGCTGCACTACGGGGCCGCTACCGATGAGGAGCGGCTGTTCGGATATTGCACGGCGCAGGCGGGCCATCGCGACTTCTTCGTGCGGAAGGCGATCGGGTGGGCGCTGCGGCACTACGCCCGCACCGACCCGGAAGCGGTCCGGAGGTTCCTGGCCGGCCCGGGGACGGATTTGTCACCGTTGTCAGTCCGGGAGGCAGCGAAGCACCTCTGAGCGACACTCCCGGTCCCGGTCGGCACCGGCCGGCCTCGGTCGGCAGTGGCCGGATGGGGCTTGTCTGCCCGCCTGCAAGTCAATGCGGCCTCGACTGGCAGGCGGGTGCGACGTCAGCCGGTGGTCAGCAGGCGGATCGCCAGGACAGCGATGACGATGCTGGAGACGAAGGCGGTGATCAGACGGCCGCGAGGGCCGGTGAGGAGCCGGCCGATCAGCGTGCCGCCACCGGCGATCAGCAATTGCCAGCTCGCGGACGCGATGAACGCACCGGCTACGAACCACACGCCGCCCCCGGTCCCGCCGGAACCGAGCACCAGCGCGGCGAAATAGACCACGGTGGCCGGGTTGAGGAGGGTGAGTCCGAGAATCCCGGCGTACGCACGAAGCGCCGTAGTTGGCCGCTCCGCTCGTTGCGTGACACCGGGCCTCCGGATCGCTCCCCAAGCGGTCCAGCCCGCCAGCCCGAGCAGCACTGCCGCACCGATCCACCGGAGCGGGGTGGCAATCGGCGCGATCACTCCGGCGACGACAGCGCCACCGGCGACCGCAATCAGCGCGTAGATCCCGTCCGCCGTAGCTGCCCCGAGCCCCGCAGCCGCACCCACCCGAAGCGAGGTCCGGGCGCTGAGCCCCGCGATCAACACCGCGATGGCCCCCACCGGCACAGCAATTCCGTAGCCGGCGACCACGCCGGCCAGAAATGCCCCGCTCATGACAGCTGCTGCACGACCGCCGTTCCACCGGGCACCGTCTGCTGCTGCCGCACGGCCCGGTCGGCCACAGCGACAGGGACAGCGAGGTACGGCTTCAACTTGGTCACGCCGCCATCATCAAGCCGCTCCCCCGGCCGAGGCCACTCATTTTCAGCACCCGGGGCCGGCTGGCGCTCGGGCAGGCAACCACCGGCGCATTACCTGCGTGAGCGCCAGCTCACGACACCAACGTCAGGAGAGGCAGGCGAGGAAGTCCCGGTAGGTGCGGTCGATGTCGCCCTCGTGGCTGTGGATGACCTTCACTCCCGGGCGGGTGGCGAGCAGAGCGGTCAGACGGTCGTAAAGCCCGTTGATGTACGCCTCATCGCCGCGCCCGGGTGAATCAGCAGCAGCGGGCGAGGGCGGGACAGGAGGGAGGGTGAGGTTGGGGATGCGGTGGGTGGGATCGGGACTGGTGTGGGTCCGCTCGATCAGGCGGCGCAGGGCGTTCTCCTTGGAATCGAGCAGCGTGACCTCGTGAAACGCCACCTGCACGGAAGCCGCCACCTCCTCCAACTCCCCGACGAACCCCGGGTCGGTCAGCAACTGCGGTACCACCACGTCATGCCCGGCCCCCAGATGAGCACGCGCCCCGGCCACAGCCACCGACCGTGCCAGCAACCCGGCGGCGTAGGGCTGAGAGGGCCAGCCCCCGATGAGGTCGCGGATGCGGTCGATGTCGAGGGTGAGCGAGAGCGGGTTGTCCTCGACATAACGGCGCGCGAGGGTCGATTTGCCGGTTGCGGGCGGGCCGTTGAGCAGGATCAGCCGGGGAGTAGTCACATCGGGCTCCTTTCTGACCTCGGAACGTGACCAATCACGGTCTGTCTCGATAAGGTCCGATCATGGTCGCTGAACTGATTCTGGTCCGGCACGGGCAGAGCCTGGCGAATGTCGCCTTTCCCGCAGCGGATGCGGAGGAACTTCTGGAGACGGAGGTCAGCGGGCGCGACGCTGAGGTGCCGCTGACCGAGACCGGGGAGGCGCAGGCCGCGGCACTGGGGAGCTGGCTGGCCGCCCTGCCGGAGGAGCACCGGCCACAGGTGGTGATCACGTCGCCGTACACGCGGGCGCGGGAGACCTGGCGGATCGCGGCGGAGGCGTCGGGGCTCGACTTCGCGGAGCCGGTTACGGACGACCGGCTGGTGGACCGGATGATGGGCGACCTGGAGTTGCTGACGCGGGCGGCGGTGGCGCAGCGGTTCCCGGACGAGGCGGGCCGGCGGGCCGAGGCCGGTGAGTACAACTACGCCCCACCGGGTGGCGAGTCGTTCGCCGATATCGCGGTGCGCCTCAAGTCCTTCCTGGACGATCTGCACGCGGAACATCCGGGCAAGCGGGTCGTGGTGGTCGCGCACGACGCGGTGGTGCTGATGATGCGAGCCGTGATCGAGCAGTTGAGCTGGGACGAGGTACTCGCGGTCGAGGCGGAGGCGGGCAGCGTACGCAATGCGTCGATCACCCGCTTCGAAGGCTCGCCGGGCCACCTGGTCCTCGACCGCTACAACGTCGTCGACCACCTCCCGCCGGCCTGACGCATCGATGAGCGTCTTGCCAAGGCAAATCCGCGAACTTATGTTGAGTCGGTGCCTCCCTCACCGCGCCTTCGGTGCACGGTGAACCGGCAACTGGCCGCCCTGCTGACGGCCGAGGCGATCTCGATGCTCGGCAGCCGTATCACCTTCGTCGCCCTGCCCTGGCTGGTGCTGACGAGCACGGACTCGGCCCTGCTCGCCGGGGTGGCGGGCTTCGCCGAGATGCTCCCCTACGTTCTGGCCGGCCTGCTGGGTGGCCCGATCGTGGACCGGGTCGGTCCCCGGCCCACGGCGGTGGCCGCCGACGCCGCGAGCGTGGTGGCGGTCGCCGGCATCCCGGTCCTGGCCTACTGCGAGACGGTCTCGCTCGGCGCGCTGATGGCGCTGATCGCGCTGACCGGCGCGCTTCGCGGGTTCGGTGACGCGGCGAAACGGGCCCTGCTCCCCCGGGCCATCGCCGCCTCCGGCCTCTCCACCGAGCGCGGCACCACCCTCTACGACGGCATGTCCCGCGCGGCGACCCTGATCGGGCTACCTCTCGCCGGGGTGCTGATCGCCGCGTCCGATCCGGCGACGGTGCTGCTTTTCGACGCCGCCTCCTTCGGAGTCTGCGCGCTGTTGCTGGGCTTCGTGGTCCGCGTCGGCACGGCGGATGTCTCGGCCCGGGAGATCGAGGAGCAGGGGTACGCGGCAGCGCTGTGCAGCGGTTTCCGATATGTCCGCGAGGACCGGCTCATCCTGGGCATCATGTCGATGCTCTTCGTGACGAACATGTTCGACCAGGCGTTCGCGACCGTGTTCGTACCGGTGTGGGTGCGCGAGGGTCCGCACGGTCCCGCGGCACTCGGTGTGGTCGGCACCGCTTTCGGGCTCGGTGCGGTCGCCGGGAACATCCTCTACACCATCCTCGGACCCAGGATGCCGCGTCGTCGTACCCTCAGCGTCTGTTTCTTCGTCGGTGGCCCTGCCCAACTGCTCGCGCTGGCCCTGACCGACGAGGTCTGGATCGTCCTGGCCACCGCCGCCGTCGCCGGCGCGCTGATGTCGACGGTGAACCCGATCCTGCTGGCGTCGGTCTACCGGCGGATCCCGGTGAACATGCACGGCCGGGTGATGAGCGTCCTGATCGCGGTGTCCTGGGCCGGGATCCCTTTCGGTAGTTTCGTCGGCGGGTGGGCGACCGACCTGCTGGGCCTGCAGACGGCCGCACTGCTTGCCGGTATCGGTTATCTGATGGTCACCTCCGCGCCGTTCTTCCTTCCGGCCTGGGAGGCTCTCGACGAGCAGAGTCCGGCCAAGAGCATCAGGGTCGGCCGGCCGGCAACTCGGCGATCTGCTCCCGCTGTTCCACGGTGAGATCCATTTCGGACAGCTTGGTGAGTGTCTCCCGCACCGTCGCGGGATCGTCCAGTGTTGTGGCGAGTTCCGCGCGGTAGATCAGCGCTTCGGCGAGGACGGCCGGATCCTCCGACGTGCCGGCCTTGCGCAGGGCGGTGTCCAGGATCCGGGCCGCCTGCCGGGGATCACCGTGCGAGTCGGCGAGCACTACCGCGTTCGCCATCGTCGTGGCGAGGCGGCCGGGGGCGTCCGGAGTGGACCGCGGCGCTGTGGTGCTGATCCGGATCCAGTTGCCGCCCGGGTCGATCACGCTGAAGCCGGTCACGCCGTCGTTGTTCTTGCGGGGACGCGGGCGGGTCATCCTGGGGATGCCGGAGAGCGGGACCCGGCCGTAACGGGTTCGCAGTCCGGCGGCGAACTCGCGGTGGAGCTTTCCGATGTCCGGCACCACGACCAGGCAGGTGCCGTACGAGTCGGCGGGGTCGAAGCCCGGGATCCCGAAGAAGTGCAGGTGGAGGTCCCCCCGTTGCATCGCGGCATACGGGTTGGGGCGCACCTGCCGGAAGGTGGTCCGGAACCCGAGGGCGGCGTAGAACTCGGTCGTCTCGTCGATCGAGGCGCGGGGCAGCAGCGGTACGGTCATCTCATCGGCCATGGCCACCATTCATCCAGGTCAGCGCGATCGGCGCCCATGGATTGGCACATCGCAGCCCTGAGCAGTGGGTATGGCCATGTACGGTCTCTGCTGATGACTATTGCCTCTGATGTGACAGGCGACGGCCCGGCTGTCCTCCTGCTGCACTCGACGGTCTGCGACCGCCGGATGTGGGACCCGCAGGTGCCTGTCCTCGCGGCTGCCGGCCACCGGGTGATCCGCTGTGACCTGCCCGGATATGGCGAGAGCCCGGTGCCCGCACAGCCCTACGACGAGGCTGCCGCGGTGGCCGGCCTGCTCGGCGCTGAGCCGGCCACCGTCGTCGGCGCGTCCGGCGGTGGCCGGGTCGCCCTCGAGATCGCCGGCCGGTGGCCGGAGCGGGTGACCAGGCTGGCGCTGCTCTGCACCGCGATGGCCGGGCACGAGCCGAGTGACCGGCTGCGTGAGTTCAGCGACCGGGAGGACGCCCTGCTGGAGGCGGGAGACGTCGCGGGGGCGACGTCACTCAACGTGGATCTCTGGCTCGGCCCCGAGGCCGACGATCAAACCCGGGAGAGGGTACGGGCTATGCAGCACCACGCGTTCGACGTGCAGCTCGCCGCCCCGGAGGAGACCGGCCCGCTGCACACCGACCCCGATCTCGCCCGGATCACCGCACCCACCCTGCTGATCTCCGGCGCCCACGACCTCCCGGACTTCCGGGAGATCGCGATCCACCTGGCCGGAGTACTGCCCGGCGCCCGCCACCTCGAGCTGGACTGGGCCGGTCACCTGCCCAGCCTGGAGCGCCCCGACCTACTGAACCCGGTGCTGCTGGACTTCCTGGGCTAGCCGCACGAACCCCTCGGGGTCCGGATCGTCCGGGGTGGGCTGCAGCACCACGGTGTCCGCACCGGCGTCCGCCCAGCGGCGAACCTGGTCCGCCACCTCGCTCGCGTCACCGATCACCATCCGGTCCTCCACAGTCGGGTAGCCCCACCGGACCCGCTCCCGTTCGGTCCGCTCGGCCGCGTCCCGGCCGGTCGCGGTGTGCAGATAGACGACCAGCCGGCCCGTCCCGATGATCTGGCGGGCGGCCCGCACCTGCTCGGGCGTGGTGCCGCCGGTGAGGATCACGCCGTCCGCCTCCGCACCGGCCAGCCGCATGGTCCTGGGCCCGACCGCCCCGACGAGGATCTCGGTGGGAGCGGTCGGCGGCAAGTCCAGGGCGACGCCGTCGAGATGCACGTAACGCCCGTCGACGGTCACGCGGGAACCGGCGAGCAGCTGGCGCAGTGCCGCCACGTATTCACTGAGCAGCGTCATCGGGGACTCCGCCCGGGCGCCGACCTGGCCCATCCAGTCCAGGACGCCGTGTCCGACACCGATCGTGGCGCGGCCGGGGAAGAGCCGGTGCAGGGCGGAGAGCTCCATCGCGGTGAGAGCGACGTTGCGCAGCGGGACCGGGAGCAGGCCGACGCCGACCTTGAGACGGTTCGTCCAGGCGAGGACCGCGGACGCGGTGGCTATCCCGCCGGCCAGAAAGCAGTCCTCCCAGAGCCACAGCTCGTCGAGTCCCACCTCGTCGGCGGCTTCCGCGACACTGCGGAGACGTTCCGGGGCCAGTTGCGGCAGGGCGACAACGCCGATAGTGGTCATAGATCGAAAACTACGCCGCCGCCTCAGCCCGCGAGATCCCGCCCGCGCGGCTGCCCCCCACCCGAGAGATCCCGCCCGCGGCTGCCCCCCACCCGAGAGATCCCGCCCGCGGCTGCCCCCGGCCCGCGAGGGTCCGCCCGCGGTGCCGCCTCAGCTTGCGATGCTCCATTCGCGGAGTTGCTCGGCGACCGCTCGGTCGCCGTCGATGCGGACGCTGGACAGGGCGATCCGCCGGTAAAGCCAGAGGACCAGATCGCTGGCCGTGCCGTGGATCCGGGTCACCGGCTCGCCGCTGGCCGCCGGGTCGGCGTGTGCCCCGGACGGGGACAGGTCCAGCGTCCAGGAGGGGCCCTCGATCGCCTGGAAGGCCACCCGGGCCGGGCGGTGCGGCCACGGCCCCAGCGTGCCCAGGAAGACCGACAGAAACTCGGCCACGCCGTCGACCGCGACCGCAGCCGGGATCGGCTCCGGCTTGCCGATGGTCTCCTGGGCGTCGAAGGCGTGCACCGCCGCCTCCTGCACCTGGTGCCTCGCCACCGCGCCGGCGGTCAGCGGTGCACCCGACCCCGCCCACCACGCCCAGCTGGGCGCATCCGGCCTGGCGGCGCCGAGGGCGGTCAGCAGGAGCCGGGTGGACTCGGCGGACCACTCCAGGAGGTCACCGTGCGGCTCGCGGTCGGGGCGCTGCTCCTCGGGAGGGGGTGCCGAGTCGTCGGCCAGGCTCACCGTGACGGCCCAGAACCGCTGGACACCGCCGAGGTGGGCGACCAGATCGCGCAGCGACCACTCGGGACAGCCGGGCACCCGCGCCTCCGGGTCGGCCGGGCCGGCGGCCTCGCGCAGCGCCTCGGATCGTGCCTCGATCAGGGACAGCAGCTCGGGGAACGACGGTGTCGGAGTCATCCCCGGTTTCTACCACCGGGGTACGACAAAGGGCGGCACGCTTGCCGCGTACCGCCCTCATGGCGTACCCCGAAGGTCTGCTCTCAGACGTTGAAGCCCAGCGCCCGCAGCTGCTCACGCCCATCGTCGGTGATCTTGTCGGGGCCCCACGGCGGCAGCCACACCCAGTTGATCCGGAAGTCCTGGACCAGCCCGCCGCCGGGGCCGGTGGTCAGCGCCTGGCGGGTCTGGTCCTCGATCACGTCGGTCAGCGGGCAGGCCGCCGAGGTCAGTGTCATGTCCAGGGTGACCACGTTGTCGTCGTCGACGTGGGTGCCGTAGACGAGGCCGAGGTCGACCACGTTGATGCCGAGTTCGGGGTCGACGACGTCCTTCATCGCTTCCTCGACGTCGGCATCGGTGGCCTTCGGGCGCTTCACGGCGCCGGCATCAGCAGCGCCACCGGAAGCCGCGTCGGAAGAAGCAGCCGGGTCGGCGGAAGCAGCCGGGTCGATGGAGACGGCGGCCTCGGGAGAGACAGCCGCGTCGGGGGAAGCGGTGTCGGCCGGGGCCAATACGGTGGCGTCCGGTACGTCGACCGGCTCGCCGGCCTCCGCGGCCTCGGCGCGCTCCGCCGCCAGCCAGGCGGGGACCTCGTCCGCGACGTCGGTGGCCGCGCCAGGAGCCGTGGCCACGGTCTGAGCAGTCTCGAGTTTGTCAGTCATGCCTTCACCTCCGGGCTCACGCCCACCTCCACGCCGGCACGGGCGGCCGCGTCCTTGAAAGCCATCCACGGTAGCAGTGCGCATTTCACACGAGCCGGGAACTTGGCGACCCCGGCGAAGGCGATGCCGTCGCCGAGTACGTCCTCGTCCGGCTCGACCTGGCCGCGGCCCTGCATCAGTTCGACGAACGCGTGGTGGATCTCGGACGCGGTCGTGACGTCCTTACCCTTCAGCAGTTCGTGCAACACCGATGCCGAGGCCTGGCTGATCGAGCAGCCGAGTCCGTCGTACGAGATGTCCGACAGGTCGGCGGCGACCCGTACGGTGATCTCGTCTCCGCAGGTCGGGTTGACGTGGTGCGCCTCCCCGTCGAACGGGTCGCGCAGTCCCCGGCCGTGCGGATGCTTGTAGTGGTCGAGGATGATCTCCTGGTAGAGCCCGTCGAGCATCAGCCGAAGACCTTTCGCACCTGGTCGAGACCGCGCGCCAGGGCGTCGATCTCGTCCGTGGTCGTGTAGAGGTAGAACGAGGCCCGGGTCATCGCCGGCACGCTGAAGCGCGAGCACACCGGCCGCGCGCAGTGGTGGCCGACGCGCACCTCGACACCGAGCGCGTCCAGGATCTGCCCGACGTCGTGCGGGTGGACCCCGTCGACGCCGAACGACACCGTGCCGCCGCGGCCCTCGACCGTCGCGGGCCCGTAGATCCGGACGCCGGGTACGGCGGTGAGAGCTTCCAGCGCGTACCGGGTGATGTCCTGCTCGTGCTGGTGGATCGCCTCCATGCCCAGCCCGGTGAGGTAGTCCACCGCCGCGCCGAGGCCGATCGCCTGGGTGATCGGCGGCGTGCCGGCCTCGAACCGCGCCGGCGGCGCCGCGAAGGTGGTGCCGGTCATCGTGACGGTTTCGATCATCGAACCGCCGGCCAGGAACGGGGGCATCTGCGCGAGCAGGTCGAACCGGCCCCAGAGCACGCCGATGCCGGTCGGGCCGAGCATCTTGTGCCCGGTGAAGGCGATCAGGTCGGCGCCCAGGGTCCGCACGTCCATCGGCAGGTGCGGCACCGACTGCGAGCAGTCCAGCATCAGCAGCGCGCCGGCCGAACGAGCAGCCTGAGCGATCCGCGACACGTCGTTCACGGTGCCCAGCACGTTCGACATGTGTACCAACGAGACGATCTTCGTCCGCGAGTTGATCAACGAGTCCAGACCGGATTCGTCCAGCCGGCCGTCATCGGTGATCCCGAACCAGCGCAGCGTGGCGCCGGTCCGCTCGCAGAGCAGCTGCCAGGGCACCAGGTTGGAGTGGTGCTCCATCTCGGAGATCACCACCTCGTCGCCGGGGCCGAGGCGCAGCATCTGCCCGAGCGAGTGGGCGACCAGGTTGATCGCCTCGGTGGAGTTCTTGGTGAACACCACCTCGTCCGGGCTGCCCGCACCGAGGAAGGCGGCGATCCTGGATCGCGCGCCCTCGTACGCCTCGGTCGACTCGGTGCCGAGCGTGTGCACGGAGCGGGACACGTTGCCGTTGTACCGCTCCTGGTGCGCCCGCATGACGTCGAGCACCTGCACCGGTTTCTGCGAAGTGTTGGCGCTGTCCAGATAGACCAGCGGGTGCCCGTTGACCTCCCGCTGGAAGATCGGGAAGTCCTTACGAACCCGCTCGACGTCGAAGCTCATGAAAACCCCTGTCAGGCCCGGGTGAGGAACTTCTCGTAGCCCTCGGCCTCGAGCAGCTCGGCGAGCTCGGGGCCGCCCTCCTGGACGATCCGGCCGGCCACGAAGACGTGCACGAAGTCCGGCTTGATGTAGCGCAGGATCCGCGTGTAGTGGGTGATCAGCAGCAGGCCGGTCTGCCCGGTCTCGCGGACCCGGTTCACGCCCTCGCTGACGACCCGCAGGGCGTCGATGTCGAGGCCGGAGTCGGTCTCGTCGAGGATCGCCACCTTCGGCTTCAGCAGCTCCAGCTGCATGATCTCGTGACGCTTCTTCTCACCGCCGGAGAAGCCCTCGTTCACGTTGCGCTGTGCGAACGCGGGGTCCATCTGCAGCTTCTCCATGGCGCCGCGCAGCTCGCCGGCCCAGGTGCGCAGCTTCGGCGCCTCACCGTCGATAGCGGTCTTGGCGGTGCGCAGGAAGTTCGCCACCGAGACACCGGGCACCTCGACCGGGTACTGCATGGCCAGGAAGAGGCCGGCGCGGGCGCGCTCGTCGACGGTCAGCGCGAGCACGTCGACGCCGTCGAGCGTCACCGAACCACCGGTGATCTCGTATTTCGGGTGGCCCGCGATCGAGTAGGCAAGCGTCGACTTGCCGGAACCGTTCGGACCCATGATGGCGTGGGTCTCGCCGGCCTTCACGGTCAGGTCGACCCCGGCCAGGATCGGCTTCAGCTCGCCATCCGGCAGCTTCACCGAAACCTGCAGGTCGCGGATCTCCAGGGTGCTCACGGCTCTACTCCATTGCTCGGTGTCGTCGAAACGTAGATGTCGCCGTCGCGGATCTCGACGGGGAAGATCGCCACCGGCTCGATGGCGGGCGGTCCGGAAGGCTCACCGGTACGCAGGTCGAAGCGGGAGCCGTGCAACCAGCACTCCAGCGTGCAGCCGTCGACCTCGCCCTCGGAGAGGGCCACCGAGGCGTGACTGCACTCGTCGCGGACCGCGTAGAAGTTGTCGTCGTCGGCGTGCACGACCGCGACCTCGACACCGTCGACCTCCACCTGGAGTGCGGTGCCCTTGGCGACGTCCGTGACCGGACCGACGTACTCGAAGTTCATGAACCGGCCGAGGCCAACCGGGCCTCGATCGTGTCGCCGAGGCGCTCGCGCAGCTCCTCGACCGGGATCTTGTTGATCAGCTCGGCGAAGAAGCCGCGGACCACCAGCTTGCGGGCCTCACCCTCGGTGATGCCGCGAGCCATCAGATAGAAGAGCTGCTCGTCATCGAAGCGGCCGGTTGCGCTCGCGTGGCCGGCACCGGCGACCTCGCCGGTCTCGATCTCCAGATTGGGTACGGAGTCCGCGCGCGCCCCGTCCGTAAGGATCAGATTCCGGTTGATCTCGTATGTGTCGGTGCCGGTCGCCGTGGCCCGGATCAGCACGTCGCCGACCCAGACGGTGTGTGCCGACGCGCCCTGGAGCGCGCCGCGGTATCCCACGTAGCTGCGGCAGTCGGGCACGCTGTGGTCGACCAGCTGGCGGTGCTCCTGGTGCTGGCCGGCGTTGGCGAAGTAGAGACCCCACAGCTCGGCGTCGCCGCCGCGCCCGGTGTACTCCACGCTGGTGAACTGGCGGACCAGGTCGCCGCCGAGGGTGACCTGCACGTGCTGGACACGGGCGTCCTTGCCGACCCGGATCTTCACGTGCTGCGCCTGGACGGCGTCGCGGTCCCACTCGGCGAGGGTCACGAAGGTCAGCTGGGCGCTGTCGCCGACCACGACCTCGATGTTGTCGGCGAGGGTGACCGAGCCGGTCTGCTCCAGCACGATCGTCGCCTTGGCGAAGTTGCCCACCTTCACATAGGTGCGCGCCGCCGCGGCGTCACCGCCCTTGCCGACCAGCCGGATGACCGCCGCCTCGGCCGGCTCGGCCTCGGGCGCCACCTCGATAACGGTGACACCGGCAGCCGAGCCGTACGCCAGCGCGCTGATCCGGTCGAACGGGGTGAGCACCGCGTCCGCGTCGCCGGTGGAGGACACCGTCACGCCGGCCGGCAGGTCGCCGTACTCGACCGACGGCGCCGCACCGGTCAGCGACGTGGCGGTGACCAGGTCACGCAGTCGCTTGAGCGGGGTGAATCGCCATTCCTCCTCCAGCCCGTTCAGGGCCGGGAACTCGGCGACGTCGAAGGAGCGCAGCACCTGCGACTTGGTGCTCGGCGGGGCGATGGCCTCGGTAGTCATTTCTTCCTTAATCCGCTTTGCGAATGGCCGGGCTGATTAACCCACGGCCCCTTCCATCTGCAGCTCGATCAGGCGGTTCAGCTCGAGGGCGTACTCCATGGGCAGTTCCTTGGCGATCGGCTCGATGAAGCCGCGCACGATCATCGCCATCGCCTCGTCCTCGGTGAGGCCGCGGCTCATCAGGTAGAAGAGCTGGTCCTCGCTGACCTTGGAGACGGTCGCCTCGTGACCCATGTTCACGTCGTCCTCGCGGATGTCGACGTACGGGTACGTGTCGGAGCGGGAGATCGTGTCGACCAGCAGCGCGTCGCACTTGACCGTGCTCTTCGAGCTGGACGAGCCCTCCAGCACCTGCACCAGACCGCGGTACGACGTGCGGCCGCCGCCCCGGGCGATCGACTTGGAGATGATCGTCGAGGAGGTGTGCGGCGCGGCGTGCACCATCTTGGCGCCCGAGTCCTGGTGCTGGCCCTCGCCGGCCATGGCGATCGAGAGCACCTCGCCCTTGGCGTGCGGGCCGGTCATGTAGACCGCCGGGTACTTCATCGTCACCTTGGAGCCGATGTTGCCGTCGACCCACTCCATGGTCGCGCCCTCTTCGCAGGTGGCGCGCTTGGTGACCAGGTTGTAGACGTTGTTCGACCAGTTCTGGATGGTCGTGTAGCGCACCCGGGCGTTCTTCTTCACGACGATCTCGACGACCGCGGAGTGCAGCGAGTCGGACGAGTAGATCGGCGCGGTGCAGCCCTCGACGTAGTGCACGTAGCTGCCCTCGTCGGCGATGATCAGGGTCCGCTCGAACTGGCCCATGTTCTCCGTGTTGATCCGGAAGTAGGCCTGCAGCGGGATGTCGACGTGCACACCCTTCGGCACGTAGATGAACGAGCCGCCGGACCACACGCTGGTGTTCAGCGCGGCGAACTTGTTGTCGCCGACCGGGATGACGGTGCCGAAGTACTCCCGGAAGAGCTCCTCGTGCTCCCTCAGCGCGGTGTCGGTGTCGAGGAAGAGCACACCCTGCTGCTCGAGGTCCTCACGGATCGCGTGGTAGACGACCTCGGACTCGTACTGCGCGGCGACACCGGCGACCAGGCGCTGCTTCTCCGCCTCCGGGATGCCGAGCCGGTCGTACGTCGCCTTGATGTCCTCGGGCAGGTCCTCCCAGGAGGCGGCCTGCTTCTCGGTGGAGCGGACGAAGTACTTGATGTTCTGGAAGTCGATGCCGGTGAGGTCGGCGCCCCAGTTCGGCATGGGCTTGCGGTCGAACAGGCGCAGGCCCTTGAGGCGCAGGTCGAGCATCCACTGCGGCTCGCTCTTCAGGCCGGAGATGTTGCGCACCACAGCCTCGGACAGACCCCGCTGGGCGGTCGCGCCCGCGGTGTCGTTGTCGGCCCAGCCGTACTCGTACCTGCCGAGCGCGGCAAGGTGCTCTTCCTGAGTGACGATCTGGTCAGTCATTATCTGTCCTTACCGTGATTGCGGCGGTGGTAACGGTTGTGGCGGGGGCGCACTGCGGGGCGGGGATGTGCGTGGTGCACACCCCGTCGCCGTGCGCGATGGTGGCGAGGCGCTGCACGTGGGTGCCGATGAGCCGGGAGATGACTTCGGTCTCGGCGTCGCACAGCTGAGGAAACTCGGCGGCCACGTGAGCCACCGGGCAGTGATGCTGGCACAGCTGCCCGCCGGACGCGATCGTGGTCGCGTTGGCAGCGTAGCCCTCGGCGGTCAGCGCCTCAGCGAGCGCCTCGGCCCGTGCGATCGGATCGGTGCCCGCCGGCAGCAGCGCGGCCCGCAGACGCTCCTCGAGCGCCTGAACCTGGGTGGCGGCGAACGAGCTGACCGCACCCGGGCCGCCGTGCTCGGCGATCCAGCGCAGTGCGGCGGTGGCGATGCCGTCGTAGTGGTGGGGGAAACTCTCCCGGGCGGCGGCGGTCAGCACGAAACGCTTGGCGGGACGGCCCCGCCCGCGCGGACCGGCGGCCCGGACCTCACGGGCCTCGACGAACTGCTCGGCGAGCATGGCGTCGAGGTGCTTGCGGATCGCGGCCGGGCTCAGCCCCAGCTCGGCGCCGATCTCGGCGGCCGTCGCCGCGCCGCGCTCCAGGAGCAGCTGCGCGACCCGGTCACGGGTGCGGCCGTCCGCAGCGGTGGCGGACGCCATCGCACCGGTCCGGATCAGCACCTCGGTTTTCACTACTCCAACGTTACGTATTTCCTCCGAGGCCTGCAAACCGAACTCCGGTGATCCACCCCACCGCTTCCCGGAGCTGGGAAAAATCATGATCTGGTACGAGCGTACGATGCCCGCGTGTCCGCTTTGACGTCGTGGCTCGGCGCCACCCGCCTCGCCGTACGCCTGGGTGCGATCCTGCGCCCGCTGGCCCTGGCCTCCCTCGTCGCCAACGTGGCACTGATCGTCACCGGCGCCGCGGTCCGCCTGACCAACTCGGGCCTCGGCTGCCCGACCTGGCCCCGCTGCACCGACGACTCCTACACGACCACGGCCGAGATGGGCGTCCACGGCGTCATCGAGTTCGGCAACCGGCTGCTCACGTTCGTCCTGGTCGGCCTCGCGGTCGCCTGCTTCCTGGGCGCGCTGGCCCACCGCCGGCGCTCGCTGACCGTCCTGTCGGTCGCGGTCGCACTCGGCATCCCCGGGCAGGGCGTGATCGGCGGCATCACCGTGCTGACCAACCTCAACCCGTGGGTGGTCGGGCTGCACTTCATCCTCTCGATCGCGCTGATCGCCGGCGCCTACGCCTTCTGGCGCCGCATCGACGAGGGCGACGGCGAACCGGTCTCATTGGTGCCGGCCCCGCTGCGCACGCTCGGCCGCATCACCACGCTGGCCAGCTTCGCCGTGATCGCCGCCGGCGTGGTCGTCACCGGCAGCGGCCCGCACTCCGGCGACCAGGGCGCCAAGCGCAACGGCCTCGACCCGGCCACGATCTCCCAGGTCCACGCCGACCTGGTCTTCCTGCTCATCGGCCTGTCAGTCGCCTTCTGGTACGCCCTGCGCGCCGTGAACGCCCCGGCCACCGCGATCAAGGCCGCGGCGGTGCTGATCGCCGTCGAGCTGGCTCAGGGGCTGATCGGCTTCGTCCAGTACTTCACTCACCTCCCGGTCATCCTGGTAGCCGCCCACATGCTCGGCTCCGGCCTCGTCTGGACCTCCACGCTGTCGCTGCTCTGGTCACTGCGCACCCGCCCCGCTCTCACCCCCGACGCCGCCGTGGCCAGCGATCTCCCGACCACCAAACACCCGGTCCCCACCGCCTGACCTCTTGCGGCCCAGATCTGAGAGCATCGGTCGCCCTTCAAGCTTTTCTTGTACGCCCGACGCAAAGCTCTCCACTGTCCACGCGATCACCTGCCCATCGAGCCTGTGCCGCGACCGCCGGGCTGAGCTGCCGGGTCGAGCTGCCGGGTCGAGCTGCCGGGTCGAGCTGCCGGGTCGAGCTGCCGGGTCGAGCTGCCGGGTCGAGCTCACGGCAGCTCATCGACGCCCGTTGAGGACACATCGGCGGCTTGACCGGATGTTGTGGACCTGGGGCACGCCGTTTCGGTAGAACTCCACACGATCGGGAGCCGTCGGCCTGGACCCGGCAGTTCAGCCCGGCAGGCGCGCTGCGGCCTGGAGTCGGCAGTGGATCGCGTGTGCCGGCGGGACACGTAGCTGGGTTTTCGGGAGCCGACTCTCGTACCAAAAAGGAATTGACCGTGACCGGAAGTCACAGGCGCGAGATGATCGCTTCCGCCAGACGGGGGGCCGCATCCGGTGCGGTGAGCAGGAAGAGTGACGGCTCGGTGAGCTCGAGTTCGATGAGCATCGGAGTGCCGTCGGGGCCGGGGATGAGGTCGACCCGGGCGTAGAGGAGGCGTTTCGCGCCGCCCGGGATCGCTGCCAGGACGCGCTCGGCGACCTGGAGTTCCGCGGGGCTGGGCGTGCGGGCGGTGATCGTCTCGTCGCCGGGTTCGTGGGCGCCCTCGCCGGGACCACGCAGCATCGCGCCCTTGCGGATGGCGTGGCTGTAGGTCAGCTCGCCGGTCGCGTCGGGGGTGCAGAGGACGGCGGTCTCACCCGCGGTGTCGACGGCGGCGAGGTAGGGCTGGATCATCGCGGTGCGGCCGGAATCGGTCAGCCGGGCGACGTGGGCCTCGGCCAACGCGGCCTGGGCGGGGAGGGTGTAGCGGCCGGTGTCCTTGCTGCCCGCGGAGACGGTGGGCTTGACCACCCAGTCGCCGGCGGTCGGCGCGGTCCCGGTGTCCCCTGCGGTCTCGGTGTCCCCTGCCGTCCCGTTGCCGCCTGCCGTCCCGTTGCCGCCTGCCGTGCCGTTGCCGCCTGCCGTCCCGATGTCGCCTGCGGTCCAGGTGTCGCCGGGCGCGACGAACGTGGTGGGGATGATCGGGATGCCGGCCGCGGCGAGGTCGTTCAGGTAGGTCTTGTCGGTGTTCCAGGCGACGATGTCGGCCGGGTTGGCGAGGCGGGGCACGGAGCGCGCCCAGGCGACGAACTCGTCGTGGCGGGCAACGTAGTCCCAGGGTGAGCGGAGAACGGTGAGGTCGAAGCGGGTCCAGTCGGCGTCCGGGTCGTCCCAGCGGACGGCCTCGACGATCACCCCGCGCTCGCGCAGGGCGTCGCGCAAGGGGTGATCGTCGTCCCAGAGGTCGGGGAAGGTCGCGCAGGTGACCAGCGCTACCCGGGCTTCGTGACTCATCTAGCGGGCCATGCTCCGTCGCGCCATGGAACGCCACAGGTCGTTGCTGGGTCGCATCTGCTCCAAGAGCTCGCGCTCCCACTCGTTCTCCACAGAGACGCCGGCGTGCTCGCATGCCTCACGGGCGATGCCGGTGTCCTTGGCGAACTGGTCGGACCACTCGCCGTCCTCTCCGACGAGGACGATGCGGGCGCCGCGCTTACCGACGTATTCCACCACCGCCTTCGCACCACCGTGCTCGGCGGCGAAGGACTTGATGTCGGTAGTCAGTGTCGTAACGGAACCTTCTGCCATGTTGCGCAGCCTAGAAGGTCATCCTGTGCATCCGGGGCACTCCGCAGGTGTTTTGTGACCCCAATTACCAGCAGGTTTCAAACAAACAGGCGCCTTAATGAACCGGTAACGCCCGAATTGCACCACGCCCGACAATCAAGCCTTCGAGTGACGGACAGTAACGAACTCTAGCCACAATCCGGGCATCGTGTGCGACGGTTGCGCTCAGCCAGCGATCAGGGCATCGACCGCGACCGCCATGAAGACCACGGTGAGGTACGTGATCGACATGTGGAACAGCCGCATCGGCTTCACTGTCTCGTCGGTGCGGCTCCGGTACGCCAGGCGGACCGCTTCACCGAGGAAGACGGCGCCCATGACGATCGCGGTGACGCCGTAGACGAGGCCGAGACCGAGCGGCCAGGCCACGAGGGACGCCGCGAGGGTGAGGACTGTGTAGAGGACGATCTCGAAGTTGACCCGCTTCATCGAGCGGACCACCGGCAGCATCGGGACGCCTGCCCGTGCGTAATCGTCCTTGTACTTGATGGCGAGCGCATAGAAGTGCGGCATCTGCCAAAAGAAGACAACCGCAAAAAGCGCCCATGCCATCGGGGAGAGCCCGCCGGTGACGGCGGCCCAGCCGATCAGCACCGGAGCGGCGCCGCACACTCCACCCCAGAACGTGTTGGCCGGCGTGCGCCGCTTCAACCACAGCGTGTAGACGACGTCGTAGTAGAAGATCGACGCCGCGGTGAGCGCGGTGGCCAGCCAGTTGGTGAAGGCGGCCATCAGCACGACCGACACCACCGACATCGTGAGTCCGAAGATCAGCACGGCTCGCGGAGTGATCGTGTTCGCCGGGAGTGGACGGCGCTTCGTCCGCCGCATCAGCTCGTCGATGTCGCGGTCGATGTAGCAGTTGAGGGCGCTCGCCGCGCCCCCCGCCAGTCCACCACCGACCAGCACGATCGCGAAGGTCAGCGGGTCCGGCCAGCCACCCGCCGCCACGATCATCGTCGGCACGGTGGTGACCAGAAGCAACTCGACGATCTGCGGCTTGGTCAGCGCCACATAGGCCCGGAGGATCGCCATCCGGTCACGTCGGGCCTTGACGCGCGGGGCGCTGGCTGGGCGCTCCGTCACGCCGGGCGTCCGTCCGGGGACAGGACGCTCGGTGATCATGCTCACGGACAGCCACCTTCCGGCATCGGCTCTGTTTCGCGGCCGTTGCCGGGTGACGACCCGGCGGCCCGCCCGGACAGCCTACGCGCAGTCGTCTCCGCTGCTCGGGGCACCCGGTTCAGGTGCAGACGGTCACACATTCTGAACCGCCATGTCCGCTCACAGCGTATGTGCCTAAGGCGTTCGCTGCGCACGTGTTTAACCCGACTGGATAGGGTCAAGCCGAAAAGGGTTCCATAATTTTGCCCGAGGAGAACAACCGACGTGGCTGCCAAAGATCCCGCTCTCAACTGGTCCGACCTTGACCGCAAGGCGGTGGACACCACCCGGGTGCTGGCCATGGATGCCGTGGAGAAGGCCGGCAACGGCCACCCCGGTACCGCCATGAGCCTGGCACCGGCCGCCTATCTGCTGTTCAACCGTGTCATGCGGCACGACCCCACGGATCCGCACTGGGCGGGACGCGACCGCTTCGTTCTGAGCTGTGGTCACTCCAGCCTCACCCTTTACGTTCAGTTGTTCCTCAATGGCTACAGCCTGTCGCTGGACGACCTGAAGACGCTGCGCCAGTGGGACTCGCTCACCCCGGGCCACCCGGAGTACGGGCACACCCCCGGCGTCGAGATCACCACCGGCCCGCTCGGCCAGGGCATCGGCAACGCGGTCGGCATGGCGATGGCCGCCCGCCGCGAGCGCGGCCTGTTCGACCCGGACACCGCCGCGGGTGAGTCGCCGTTCGACCACTTCGTCTACTCGATCGCCTCGGACGGCGACATCGAGGAGGGCGTCAGCCACGAGTCGAGCGCCATCGCGGCGGTGCAGAAGCTCGGCAATCTCGTGGTGATCTACGACGACAACCAGATCTCCATCGAGGACGACACCCGGATCGCGAAGAACGAGGATGTCGGCGCGCGCTACGCGGCGTACGGGTGGCACGTCCAGACGGTCGACTGGCGCGGGACGGACCCGTACACCGAGGACGCCGAGGAGCTCTGGAACGCGATCCAGGCAGCGAAGGCGGTGACCGACCGCCCGTCGTTCATCGTGCTGAAGACGATCATCGGATGGCCGGCGCCGAAGAAGCAGAACACCGGCAAGATCCACGGTTCGGCACTGGGCGCCGCCGAGATCACCGCCACCAAGGAGCTGCTCGGCTTCGCCGACGAGCCCTTCGCCATCGACGACGAGGTCGTCAAGCACGCTCAGCAGGTCGTCGAGCGCGGCAAGGAAGCCCACGCGGAGTGGCAGACGGCGTTCGACGCCTGGGCCGCCGGCAACGCCGAGGGCAAGAAGCTCTACGACCGGCTGGCCGCCAAGGCCCTGCCGGAGGGCTGGCACAAGGCGCTGCCCGAGTTCCCCGCGGACCCGAAGGGCCTGGCCACCCGTGCCGCGTCCGGCAAGGTCCTGGAGGCGCTCGCCCCGGTCCTGCCGGAGCTGTGGGGCGGTTCCGCCGACCTCGCGGAGAGCAACAACACCACGATGAAGGGCGAGCCGTCCTTCATCCCCTCGGAGTATGCGACCGAGGCGTTCCCCGGCCACGAGTACGGCCGGACCCTGCACTTCGGCATCCGCGAGCACGGCATGGGCTCGATCCTCAACGGCATCGCGGTGCACGGCGGCACCCGCCCGTACGGTGGCACCTTCCTGGTCTTCAGCGACTACATGCGCGGCGCGGTCCGCCTCTCCGCGCTGATGAAGCTGCCGGTCGTCTTCGTGTGGACGCACGACTCGATCGGTCTCGGCGAGGACGGCCCGACGCACCAGCCGATCGAGACGCTGACCGCGCTGCGCGCCATCGTCGGCCTCGACGTGGTCCGCCCCGCCGACGCCAACGAGACCGCGTGGGCCTGGCGCGGCGCCCTGGAGCACGGTGACCGCCCGACCGCGCTCGCGCTGTCCCGGCAGAACCTGCCCACCGTCGACCGCACCAAGTACGCGTCGGCTGAGGGCACCCTCAAGGGCGGCTACATCCTCTCCGAGTCGTCCGGCGGCACGCCGAAGGTGATCCTCATCGCCAGCGGCTCCGAGGTGTCGATCGCGCTGACCGCCCAGGAGCGCCTCGAGGCCGACGGCACACCGACCCGGGTCGTGTCGATGCCGTGCCAGGAGTGGTTCTTCCAGCAGGACACCGCGTACCAGCAGGAGGTTCTGCCGCGCGGCGTCAAGGCACGGGTCACGGTCGAGGCCGGCATCCGGATGAGCTGGGACCGCCTCCTCGGTGACGCCGGCGAGGCCGTCAGCATCGAGCACTACGGCGCCAGCGCGCCCGCGACGATCCTCTTCCAGCAGTTCGGCTTCACCGCTGACAACGTCGTCGCGAAGGCCAACGCCTCCCTCGCCAAGGTCGGCGAGATCACCGGGCACAAGACCGGCAACTGAACGCACAGGTTCTTCCCTACATTCAGGAGTTGAGGGAAATGACAGACAGGCTTGCCGAGCTGTCCGCCGCGGGCGTCGCGGTCTGGCTCGACGATCTCTCCCGGGTACGTCTGACCAGCGGCTCGCTGGAGAAGATGCGTACCGGCCAGCACGTGGTCGGCGTGACCACGAACCCGAGCATCTTCCAGAAGGCGCTCTCCGACGCGGACGCGTACGACGAGCAGCTGCGTGACCTGGCGGCGCAGAAGGTGACGGTCGAGGAGGCCGTCCGCCTGATGACCGCCAAGGACGTCCGCTGGGCGTGCGACGTGGAGCGGCCGGAGTACGACCGCTCGAAGGGTGTCGACGGCCGCGTCTCGATCGAGGTCGACCCGCGCAAGGCGCACGAGACCGCGTCGACCGTCGCCGAGGCGAAGACCCTCTGGTGGCTCGTCGACCGGGAGAACCTCTACATCAAGATCCCGGCGACGCTCGCGGGCCTGCCCGCCATCACCGCCACGCTCGCCGCGGGGATCAGCGTCAACGTCACGCTGATCTTCTCGCTGGAGCGCTACCGGGCGGTCATGGAGGCGTTCCTGGCCGGCCTGGAGCAGGCGAAGCAGAACGGGCACGACCTGTCCAAGATCGGCTCGGTCGCGTCGTTCTTCGTCTCCCGCGTGGACAGCGAGGTGGACAAGCGCCTCGACAAGATCGGCTCGGACGAGGCGAAGGCGCTCAAGGGCAAGGCGGCGATCGCCAACGCCCGGCTGGCGTACGAGGCGTACGAGGAGGTCTTCGGCGGTGACCGCTGGAAGGCCCTCGCGTCCGCCGGCGCCCACCCGCAGCGCCCGCTGTGGGCGTCGACCTCCACCAAGAACCCGGACTTCCCCGACACGATCTACGTCGAGGAACTGATCGCGCCCGGCACGGTGAACACCATGCCGGAGTCCGTGATCATCGCGTTCGAGGACCACGGCACCACCAAGAAGAACTCGATCACCGACAACTACGACCACGCCAAGAAGGTCTTCGCCGTCCTCGCGGCCATCGGTGTCGACTTCGACGACGTGGTGAAGGTCCTCGAGGACGAGGGCGTCGACAAGTTCGAGGCCAGCTGGAAGGAACTGCTGGAGGGCGTCGAGAAGTCGCTCAAGGCAGCCAGCAAGGGCGCTGAGAACCCCAGCGACGCGGCCTGAGGCGTAACGATTGGCGGCCTGTCGCGGAAGTCTCGCGACAGGCCGTTCCGTCTCTCGAAAAATGGCAGGATGGCAACGTGGGTAATCCGCTGCGTACCGCACAGGACCGTCGGCTTCCGCGGATCCCGGAGCCCTGCGCTCTGGTCATCTTCGGCGTCACCGGTGACCTGTCCCGTAAAAAGCTCATCCCGGCCGTGTACGACCTGGCCAACCGTGGCCTGCTGCCGCCCGGCTTCGTGGTTCTCGGCTTCGCCCGGCCCGACTGGGGCGACGGCTCCTTCGAATCTCTCGCCTATGCCGCCGCCAAGAAGGGCGCCCGCACACCGTGGCGCGAGGACGTCTGGCAGCGGCTCAACAGCCAGTTCCACTTCGTTCCCGGCTCGTTCGACGACGACGCCGCCTTCGACCAGCTCGCCACCACCCTCGACGACCTGAAGGAGCGCAACGGCATCGCCGGCAGCGCCGCCTTCTACTTCTCCATCCCGCCGGCCGCCTTCCCGCTGGTGCTCAACCAGCTCAACCGCACCGGGATGGCGGACAGCTCCAAGACCGGCGGCTGGCGCCGGGTGGTGGTGGAGAAGCCGTTCGGCCACGACTACCAGAGCGCGGTCCAGCTCAACCAGCTGGTCGACGACGTGTTCATCCCGGAGGACGTCTTCCGGATCGACCACTATCTGGGCAAGGAAACCGTCCAGAACATCATGGCGCTGCGCTTCGCGAACAGCCTGTTCGAGCCGGTGTGGAACTCGAAGTACGTCGACAGTGTGCAGATCACGATGGCCGAGGACGTCGGCATCGGCAGCCGGGCGGCGTTCTACGACGCCTCCGGCGCGGCGCGCGACGTACTGCAGAACCATCTGCTGCAGCTGCTCGCGCTGGTCGCCATGGAAGAACCGACAAGCTTCGACCCCCAAGAGGTACGGGCGGAGAAGCTCAAAGTCCTGCGGGCCATCGCTCTTCCCGCCGACATCGCCACCGGTTCCGTCCGCGGGCAGTACCTTCCCGGCTGGGTGGCCGGCGAGCGCGCCCCCGGATACCTGGAAGAGGCGAACATCCCGGCCGACTCCACCACCGAGACGTATGCGGCGGTCCGCCTCGGCATCCAGAACCGCCGGTGGGCCGGTGTGCCGTTCTTCGTGCGGGTCGGCAAGCGGATGCCGCGCCGGGTCACCGAGATCGCGATCCTCTTCAAACAGGCGCCGCACCTGCCGTTCGACCCGGCCGACGTGGAGATGCTGGGTCACAACCAGCTCGTCGTGCGGGTCCAGCCGGACGAGGGCGTGGTGCTCAAGTTCGGCTCGAAGGTGCCCGGCACGTCGATGGAGGTCCGCGACATCGCGATGGACTTCCAGTACGGCGAGGCGTTCACCGAGTCCAGCCCGGAGGCGTACGAGCGGCTCGTCCTGGACGTCCTGATCGGCGACCGGACGCTGTTCCCGGACGCGGCCGAGGTGGAGCAGTCCTGGCGGGTCGTCGACCCGCTCGAGGCGGCCTGGGCGGGCACCAAGCCGGAGCCGTACCGGGCCGGTGAATGGGGCCCGCGGGCCTCCGACGAGATGCTGGCCCGCGAGGGCCGTGCGTGGAGGCGAGCATGATCGGGCTTTGGGACACCACCGGCAACGAGGTAGTGAAGGCCCTGGCCGCCGAGCGGCGCAGTGCCGGCGGCGTCGCCTCCGGCCTGGCACTCACCCTGATCGCGGTGGTCGAGGAGAAGAAGGTCCGCGAAGCCGAGGCGGCGGCCACCATCGCCGCGGCCGCGCACCCCTGCCGGCTGCTCATCGTGGTCCGCTCCGACATGGAGGGCCGCAGCCGGCTGGACGCCGAGATCGTCGTGGGCGGGCGCCTCGGCCCCGCCGAGGCGGTCGTCATGCGGATGTACGGGCGGCTCGCCCTGCACGCCGAGTCGGTCGTGATGCCGCTGCTCGCACCGGACGTCCCGGTCGTCTCCTGGTGGCACGAGGAACCGCCCAACATGATCGCCAACGACTTCCTCGGCGTCGTGGCGGACCGGCGGATCACCGACAGCGCCCAGGCACCGGACCCGGTGGCCGCGCTGCGCCAGCGGGCGATCGACTACGCCCCCGGCGACACCGACCTGACCTGGACCCGGATCACCCTCTGGCGCACCCTGGTCGCCGGTGCCTTCGACAGCACCGACGCGCGGGTCACCGGAGCCCGGATCGTGGCACCCGAGCACGACCCGACCGGCTGGCTGATGCTGGGCTGGCTCAAGTCCCGCCTCGGCATCGAGCCGGTCCTGGAGCACACCGACCGGTCTCCGCGCCTGCACTCGGTGGAACTGCAATGCGAGAACGGCGATTGCGTACGGGTCACCCGCGAGGAGGACACGGCGCTGTTCAGCCGTACCGGCCAGGAGGACCGGTACATGCCGCTGCCGAAGCGGCCCGTCGGTGACGAGCTCGCCGAGGAGCTGCGCCGGCTCGACGCCGACCAGATCTACGCGGCGGCGCTCGGTGCCATGGCCGGGGTGACCGATTTGGACAGGCGGCCGCCGATGCGCGTACACGTCTGGAAAGACCCCGCGATGGCCGCCATCGCCGGCTCCCCCGCCTGACAAAACTGAATGTTCTTACAGGTCCGCCCGCCGCACCGCGGCGGGCGGACCGTTCATAAGGAGTGAACGCTGTGAGTGAGACAGTGGTCGTGGTCGTCCCGGACGCCGACATCCTGGCGTCCACGGTGGCCGCACGACTGGCCATCAAGATCATCGACGCACAGGCGGCGCACGGCACGGCGAGCGTGGTGCTGACCGGCGGCCGGGTCGCGGCGAAGGTGCTGCGCGCCGTCGGCGACCTGCCCGCCTCCGCCGCGATCGACTGGTCCCGCGTGGATCTGTGGTGGGGCGACGAGCGCTTCCTGCCCACCGGCGACCCGGACCGCAACGAGACCCAGGCCCGCGAGGCCCTGCTGGACAAACTCCCCCTCGCCCCGGACCGGGTCCACGCCATGCCGTCCTCCGACGGCCCGGACGGCGAGGACGCTGTCGCTGCCGCCGCCCGCTACGCCTCGGAGCTGGCGGCCGCCGGTGATCCCCTGCCGCGGTTCGATGTGCTGATGCTCGGCGTGGGTGAGGACGGGCATGTGGCGTCCCTGTTCCCGGGGCATCCGGTGCTGCAGGAGGGCGGGACGACGGCGGCGGTTTACAACAGCCCGAAGCCGCCGCCTGTCCGGGTGACGCTCACGCTCTCGACCATCCAGAGTGCCGACGAGGTGTGGCTGATCGCCGCCGGGCCGGACAAGGCTGATCCCATTGGGACAGTCCTTGATGGTGGCTCGTTGCCTGCTGCCAGTGCGGTCGGGGTGCGGAGGACTCTGTGGCTGCTTGATCAGGCGGCTGCGGCTCGGGTTCCTACTCGCTGAGTGCGGCCTTCTACCCGCCGGCCGGGATCCGGTCGGCGGGTCCGAGTCCGGCACGCGGGGTGCCCGCCTAACCCGCGCGCGTCGCCGCAGGCGCACTGCCCGACGGCGTAGCCGCCGCCGTCCGGCCCGGCGGCGAAACCCCCGGCCGCCTGCCCGTCGGTGTGACCCCCGGCGCGCCGCCCGTCGGCGTAACACCCGGCGCGGAGGAGACCGGCAGCGGGGAAGCCGGGTTCGAGGTTGCCGCCTCGGACGGAGAAGGGCTCGGCTGGTCCGGACCCGACGGCGCCGGGCTGGGCGCCTGCGAGGGCGCCGTCGTGACCGGCGGCACCCCCGGCAACACCGGCTCCGGCTCCCCCGGCCCGGACAGAACCGCGAACCCCACCGCCACCACGACGCCCACCACGCCCGCCGCAGCCACCGGCACCGCAGCCGCCCGCCACCACCACCGCCGATAGCGCGGCCGGGACACGGAAACCGTCGGCGGCACCCCGAACCCGAGCCGCTCCGGCGTGATCTGGACGGCGCGGGCTGCGAGAGCGCCGCGCAGCCGGTGTTCCAGGTCAGTGCTGGTCACCGCTCCCCCAGATGGTCACGCAGGATGGTCAGCGCCCGGTGCGCCGTCGACTTGACCGTGCCGCGGGAGACCCGCATCGTCTCGGCGATCTCCTGCTCGGTGAGTTCCGACCAATAGCGCAGCACCAGCACCTGACGCTGCCGTGGTGTGAGGCCCCGCATCGCCCGCAGCACCTCCCGGTCACCCTCTCCGAGCATCGCCTCGTCCTCCGCGGCCGGCGCCGTGCCGGCAACCGGTGGCACATAAGCCCGGGCCGTACGCCGGCGCCGCAACGCCGACCGCGCCGCGTTCGTCACCCCGGCCACCAGGTAGGCGTGCGGATCCGCGACGGTACGCAGGTCAGCGCCATGCCTGCGGTACAGCGCCGCGAACACGTCCTGCACGATGTCCTCCGCCGTAGGCAGATCGTCGACCATCAGCACCGCCAGCCGGACCAGGCTGAGCCGCCTGCTGTGGTAGAGCTCGTTGATCGCGGGCGGGCCCGGCGGTCCCGCGGCCCGCATGGGATCCGGCGTGTCGGTCAGGACACGGCGAAGCCAGGCGAGCAGCGGCGGGAACGGCAGGACACGGATCACAGGCAGGGCCTCGCGAGGGGTGTACGGGAGGGGGCGTGCGGGAGGGAAAGGGTACCGGCGCCGGTCAGCCCCGCGCCGCCGGCGAGACGGCCGGCTTCGCCGCCGACGGCACCGGCCGCGGGGTGGTTTCACGGGTCGGCCGCGTGGTGGCGGGGCTCGGCTCGGCGGTGACCGTGCCAGGCCTGGGCTTCTTCCTCGAAGCCGACGCTGTGGGCCGCGGAGCCGCCGCGGGCTCCGACGCGGAGGGAGTCGCGGGGCCCGACGCGGGAGGAGTCGCCGCCGGCTCCGACGCGGAGGGAGTCGACGCGGGTCCCGAGGCGGTAGGAGCCGGTGTGGCTTCCGCAGGGGTAGGAGCCGCGGACGTCACCGCCGTCGCGGCGGGCGGGACCGGCGCCGGGGCCGGCCCGGCGTCATCGGCGAAGGCGACAGCCGACACTCCGCCGACGGCGAACACAACCGCCACACCGCCGACGACGGCCAGACCACGGGTCGAGATACGCATCAAGACTCTCCTGCGTTGCTGGGGAAGCGTGCTTTCGCAGGAGTAGACGCGTGGCCGCTCGAAAGGTTGGCGGCTCCGGAGTGACGCGCGCCACAACCTTAGACTGGCGACGTGCCGCCGATCATCCGCCCTTACCGGCCCAGCGACCTCGACGCCATCTACGACATCTGCGTGCGCACCGGCGCCGCGGGAGGGGACGCCCGCGGTCAGCACAGTTCGGACCGGCTGCTCGGTGACATCTGGGCGGTGCCCTACGTGACAGCGGAGCCGCAGCACGCGCACGTTCTCGACGACGGTGACGGCAACGCGGTCGGCTATGTGCTCGGCACCGCGGACACCGCGGCGTTCGTGAAGTGGTACCGCGCGGAGTGGCTGCCCGCGACCGAGGGGCGTTACCCGGCTGATGATCCGCGCGACGAGCACATGCTGGAGCTGCACCACGATCCGGAGCGGATGCTCATTCCCGAGTTGGCCGACCATCCAGCGCACCTGCACATCGACCTATTGCCGGAGTGGCAGGGCAAGAAGCTCGGACGAGGCCTGATGGCGGCCTTCATCGACGGCCTGCGTGCGGCGGGAGTGTCCCGGGTCCACCTCGGGATGGCGCCGCAGAACCAGGGCGCCTACGCGTTCTACCGCCGCCTCGGCTTCCGGGACATCGAGGTCCCGGAAGCCGGCGCACTCTACCTGGGCCGAGACACCAGCCCGATCTGACCGTCACCAGCCACGACCGCGCCCGCACCGCAGGCGAACGCGACCGCGGCCGCAACGCACGCCACGGCGCGAAGGCGCACCCGAACGCGCGGCGCAGGCGCGAAGGCGCACCCGAACGCGAGCGGAACGCGCAAAGGCGAACGCGAACGAACGCGCGAACGCGTTACTCGCTCCGACCGCGCCGCCGGCGGAGCTTGGCGAGCGCCTCGGCCAGAATGGCCTCGGCGTCCGCCTCGGAGCGGCGCTCCTTCACATAGGCGAGATGCGACTTGTACGGCTCGGTGCGCGCCTTCCCCGGCGGGTTGGAAGGGTCGAGCCCGGCCGGCTGCCCGCATCGGGGGCAGTCCCAGGTCTCCGGTATCACGACCTCGGCCGCGAACCAGATCTGGCTGTCGTGACCGGCTGCGCAGAAGTAGCTGATCTGTCGGCGGGGGGCGGGTTCGCTGCGCTCGTCGGGGCGCATCGGGCTGGACCCGACACGGCTGCCGCGGATAGCGCTGCCACTGGACACGGACGTCACTCCTGTCTCGAGGGCTTCAAGCGCCGTCGAATCGAATGTCTCGGGGGCTTCAGACACCGTCGAATCGGACGGCAAGGACAAAAAACCGCGCGACCGGAGAAACCGGCCGCGCGGCAGATTGTACGACTGAAGGTGGTGATCAGGCGATGGTGGTCTTGAGCCAGAAGCCGAGCCCGACGATGCAGGCGAACCAGATGATGCCCACCAGCACGGTGTAGCGATCCAGGTTCTTCTCCGCCACCGAGGAACCAGCCAGGCTGGAGGTCACGCCGCCGCCGAACATGCTGGACATGCCGCCGCCCTTGCCCCGGTGCAGCAGGATCAGCAGCGTCAGCAGGATGCTGGTGGTGATCAGCAACACGATCAACGTGTAAGCGAACTCGATCGGCATGGTCGGGTTCATTCCTCTCAGGGGACAGGCAGCCGTCCCACAATAGCCGGTGCCCGGCCGCCGCAGGCGACCGGGCACACGGAGTGATTTCAGCGAGCCACGTGCTCCGGGAAGCGCACGATGGAGGCGAACTCCTCGGCGTCCAGGCTCGCGCCGCCGACCAGGGCACCGTCCACATCCGGCTTGGCCATGATCTGGGCGATGTTGGCTGCCTTGACCGAACCGCCGTACTGGATGCGGACCACGTCGGCCACCTCGGCACCGAACTTCTCGGCCAGCCGGCCACGGATCGCTCCGCAGACCTCCTGGGCGTCGTCCGGTGTCGCGGTCTTGCCGGTGCCGATCGCCCAGACCGGCTCGTACGCGATCACGATCTGCTGGAGCTGCTCGGTCTTCAGCCCCTCGAGGCCGGCGTCCACCTGGGCCAGCACGTGCGGGACCTGGTTGCCGGACTCGCGAACGTCCAGGCCCTCGCCCACGCAGAAGATCGGCACGAGGCCGGCCGCGAAGGCAGCCTTGTTCTTCGCGTTGACCAGGGTGTCGTTCTCGTTGTGGTACTCACGGCGCTCGGAGTGCCCGACGACCACATAGGTGGCGCCCAGCTTCGCCAGGAAGGCGCCGGAGATCTCACCGGTGTAGGCGCCACCGGTGTGCTGCGAGATGTCCTGCGCGCCGTACCCGAACTTCAGCTTGTCGCCCTCAATGACCGACTGCACGGTGCGCAGATCGGTGAAGGGCGGCAGGACGACCGTCTCGACGGCCTCAAGCTGCGGCTCGGTCAGGCTCGCGGCCAGCT
Organism: Actinoplanes sp. GCM10030250; assembly: GCF_042666575.1. NCBI lineage: Bacteria > Bacillati > Actinomycetota > Actinomycetes > Micromonosporales > Micromonosporaceae > Actinoplanes > Actinoplanes sp. GCM10030250. The sequence continues at coordinate 295,925 of NZ_JBHTDO010000004.1, forward strand.
TCTGCATCAGGAGATTCGCCTCGTAGTGGTTGAGGTTCATCTTCCAGTTGCCGGCGATGATCGGCTTACGGGTCACGTCACCCATCACTTCTCCAGTGCGGCGACGCCCGGCAGCGTCTTGCCTTCGAGGTACTCCAGGGACGCGCCCCCACCGGTGGAGATATGGCCGAACGCGGACTCGTCCAGGCCGAGCGTGCGCACCGCGGCCGCGGAGTCACCGCCGCCGACGACCGAGAAGCCGTCGATCTTGGTGATCGCCTCCGCGACGCCGCGGGTGCCCGCCGCGAACGGCGCCAGTTCGAAGACGCCCATCGGGCCGTTCCAGAACACGGTCTTCGCGGAACCGATCGCCTCGGCGAAGATCGCCACCGACTTCGGGCCGATGTCGAGCCCGAGCCGGTCGGCGGGGATCTCGGCGATGTCCACCACGGAGTGGTCGGCGTCCGCGGAGAACTCGGTAGCCGCGACGACGTCGACCGGGAGAACGATCCGGCCGTCCGCCTGCTCCAGCAACGAGCGGCACGTGTCGATCATCTCGGCCTCGAGCAGCGACTTACCGACCTCGTGGCCCTGTGCCTTGAGGAAGGTGAAGCACATGCCACCACCGACGAGAAGCTTGTCCACCTTCGGCAGCAGCGCCTGGATGACGGCGAGCTTGTCGGAGACCTTGGAGCCGCCGAGGACGACCACATAGGGCTGCTCCGGGCTCTCCGACACCTTCTTGAGGACCTCGACCTCTTTCAGGACGAGGCCACCGGCGTAGTGCGGGAGGCGGGCCGGCACGTCGTGCACCGAGGCGTGCTTGCGGTGCACCGCACCGAACGCGTCGTCCACGTAGTAGTCGGCGAAGGCGGCGAGCTGGTCCGCGAAGGCGCCGCGCTCGGCGTCGTCCTTCGAGGTCTCCCCCGCGTTGAACCGGAGGTTCTCCAGGAGCAGCACCTGGCCGTCCTGGAGATCCTCGACCGCCGCGGCGGCGGACGGGCCGACGGTGTCGCCGGCGAAGACCACCGACGACCCGAGCAGCTCACCCAGCCGGGCGGCGACCGGCGCGAGCGTGTACTTGGGGTCGGGCGCGCCCTTCGGGCGGCCCAGGTGGGACGCCACGATCACGCGGGCGCCCGCGTCACGCAGGGCGATCAGCGTCGGCAGCACCGCGCGGGCGCGGCCGTCGTCGCTGATCACTGGTGCATTCCCCTGCGGGATGTTCTTGTCGAACGGGACGTTCAGGTCGGCGCGCACGAACACGCGCCGACCCGAGACACCCTCGCCGAGCAGGTCGTCGAGAGTTTTCAAGGCAGATCAGGCCCCGACCAGCTTGACCAGGTCCACGAGGCGGTTGGAGTAACCCCACTCGTTGTCGTACCAGCCGACGACCTTGACCTGGTTGCCGATGACCTTGGTCAGGCCGGCGTCGAAGATGCAGGAGGCCGGGTCGGTGACGATGTCGGACGAGACGATGTCGTCCTCGGTGTAGACGAGGATGCCCTTGAGCGGGCCCTCGGCGGCGGCCTTGATCGCGGCGTTGACCTCTTCGACCGAGGTGTCACGCGCGGCGGTGAAGGTGAGGTCGGTGGCCGAGCCGGTCGGGATCGGCACCCGCAGCGCGAAGCCGTCCAGCTTGCCCTTGAGCTCCGGCAGCACCAGGCTGACGGCCTTCGCGGCACCGGTCGAGGTCGGCACGATGTTCAGGGCGGCGGCGCGGGCGCGACGCAGGTCCTTGTGCGGGCCGTCCTGCAGGTTCTGGTCCTGGGTGTACGCGTGGATCGTGGTCATCAGACCCTTTTCGATCCCGATCGTGTCGTTCAGGACCTTCGCCATCGGGGCGAGGCAGTTGGTGGTGCAGGAAGCGTTCGAGATGATCGTGTGCTTCGCACCGTCGTAGAGGCCGTCGTTGACGCCCATCACGATGGTGATGTCCTCGTTCTTGGCCGGAGCCGAGATGATGACCTTCTTGGCGCCCTTGTCGATGTGCGCCTTGGCCTTGCTCGCGTCGGTGAAGAAGCCGGTCGACTCGATCACGACGTCGGCGCCCAGGTCACCCCACGGCAGGTTGTTCGGGTCGCGCTCGGCGAACGCCTTGAAGGTCTTGCCACCGACAGTGATCTCGTCGGCGGTCGCCTTCACCTCGTGGCCGAGACGGCCCAGGATGCTGTCGTACTTCAGAAGGTGAGCCAGCGTGGCGTTGTCGGTGAGGTCGTTCACACCGACGATCTCGATATCGGCACCGGAGGTGAGAACCGCCCGGAAGAAGTTACGACCGATACGGCCGAAGCCGTTGATGCCAACCCGGATGGTCACAGGTGGTCTCCTCGTTTCGGTCCGCCGGATTCTGCGACCGGCGGAGGGGTCTGCATGCCGGCCACGTGGAAGGCCTGCACAAGGGCGTCCGGCCGCCGCGCCGAAGGAACGAGAGCGCCGCAGCAGAGGCTGGTGGCGTCACAGCGGGGGTTCGGCCGAACTGCCGGCACCGTCGCCGTCACTGGTGACCCTATCCGAGACCACCCGCCCGCGGAGCAGCGGGGCCGCGACCTGAACGTTATCCAAAACCGATCACCGGCACTCCGCCGCCGTCAGGTTCAGCCTTGTCGATCAAGCCCGGCGCCGGAAGTGCCGAAGGACCCGGCCGTGTGGGCCGGCTCGGCGCATGACCGGCGGCGATCGCGGGGGGTCATGTGACAGTGATCACGCTCGGTGATCAGCAGGCCATCATCTCCGGGGTGACCGCCGCTTCGGTATCCGGAATGCCGAGATCGCGAGCCCGCTTGTCGGCGAGCGCCAGCAGCCGCCGGATCCGGCCGGCGATCGCGTCCTTGGTCAGCGGCGGATCGGCGAGGGCGCCCAGCTCCTCGAGCGAGGCCTGCCGGTGCTCCAGCCGGAGCCGGCCGGCCGAGGTCAGGTGGTTCGGCGCGTCGTCGGCCAGGATCTCCAGCGCCCGGGTGACCCGGGCGGCGGCGGCCACCGCGGCGCGGGCGGAGCGGCGCAGGTTGGCGTCGTCGAAGTTGGCCAGGCGGTTGGCGGTGGCCCGGACCTCACGGCGGACCCGGCGCTCCTCCCAGGCCAGCACGCTGGAGTGCGCCCCGATCCGGGTGAGCAGCGCGGCGATCGCGTCGCCGTCCTTGATCACGACCCGGTCCACGCCCCGGACCTCGCGCTCCTTGGCGGTGATCCCCATCCGGCGTGCGGCGCCACGCAGCGCCAGGGCCGCCTCCGGCCCCGGGCAGGTGATCTCCAGGGCGCTGGAGCGGCCCGGCTCGGTGAGCGACCCGTGCGCCATGAACGCCCCACGCCAGGCGGCCACCGAGCAGCAGACGTTGCCGTTGACGACGTGCTGCGGCAGGCCACGCACCGGACGGCCGCGAACGTCCAGCAGGCCGGTCTGGCGGGCCAGCACCTCGCCGTCCTTGACGATCCGCACGATGTAGTGGCTGCCCTTGCGCAGGCCACCGGAGGCGAGGACGTGCACCTCGCTGGGGTACCCGTACACGTCGGCGATCTCACGGCGAAGCCGCCGTGCCACCGCGCCGGTGTCCAACTCAGCCTCGACCACCACCCGGCCGGAGACGATGTGCAAGCCGCCGGCGAAACGCAGCAGCGCCGCCATCTCGGCACGGCGGCAGCAGGGCTTGGGTACGTCGACCCGGCTCAGCTCGTCCTTGACCGCTGCCGTCATCGCCATTACGTCACCTCATGCGCCGGATCTTGAACAGTGTGTGCCGCACTACGCCGAACAGTTAACGAGCGGCGCCCAATACTGGCACCAGTGCGACACCCAATGATTGAGGATCATGCCGTGGGCTGCCGTCCGCAACGGCCACGGGTGCCAATACGAGTTCGGCACCGAGCTCCCGAGCGGCCACTCGAACGGGTTCGGGTTCCCCCGCCCAGGTAGCGTCGGCCAGGACCGTGTCGACCCGTAACTCCGGCAGGTACCACCGCAGGGCGGCCAGGTGACCGGCGGCGGACAGACCGGTGGTCTCCTTCTCCCCGCTGAGGTTCAGCGTGACCAGCCGGCGGGCCGGGCTCGCCACGATCGCCGCGGCCAGCTCCGGAACCAGCAGGTGCGGCAGCACGCTCGTGTACCAGCTGCCCGGCCCGAAAATCAGCCAGTCCGCGGTACGAACCGCTTCGATCGCCTCCGGGCAGGCCGGCGGGTCCGCCGGCACCAGGCGCAGCGCGGTCACCCGGCCGTCGGCCACCGCGACCGAGTGCTGCCCGCGCACGGTGAACGCGGCGCCGTCGGCGGCCATCACGTCCGCCTCGATCCCGACCGCGTGCAGCGCCATCGGCAGCACCCGCCCCTGCGCACCGACCATCTCGGCGGCGTGGTCCAGGGCGAGCACCGGGTCACCGAGCATCTCGATCAGCCCGAGCAGCAGCAGGTTGCCGACAGCGTGCCCGGCCAGCGTGTCCCTGGTACGGTCCGCCCGCCGCTCGACCCGCGGCCCACGAACGAGTACCCGGTCCAGGTGCAGGCCGTCACCGCCACCGCCGCCCTGACGCGGACTGCTCGCGGCTGCGACAGCGGGGCTCGCGGCGCCACCGGGCTGAACCGGCACGGCCGGCCGGATCGGCTGCGCCACCGAAGCCTCGCCGTGGCCCGTCGACGGGTCGTCCGGCATCGCGGCGAACCGGTGCTGCATCAGGCTGGCCGTGAGCCGGGTGGTCGGATGGTCCGCGGCCAGCGCGGCCAGCGCCTGCCGCAGGTCACCCGGCGGCAGCAGGGCGTCGCGTTCGGCCCGCAGCCGCCCGCTGGAGCCCCCGTCGTCGCCGACGGTCACTATCGCGGTGATCTCCAGGTCCAGCTCTCGCGCGCTGTGCCGCAACGCCCGCAACGACGCGCTCAGCCCGTGACCGCCCCCGAACGCCACAACCCGGATCGGGCCGCCGCCCGCTCGTCCTTCGTCCGGCCGCTTCGCCGGGGAGGCCGTCATTCGCGCCCCAGGTCGCGGTGCGAGGAGTGCGCGGACAGGCGCATTCCGGACAACCGCGAGGTCAGCTCCTCGGTTATGGCGACGCTGCGGTGCTTGCCGCCGGTGCAGCCGATGGCGACGGTGAGGTACCGCTTGCCCTCCCGCTCGAAGCCGGGCGCGGTCGCCGCGATCAGCCCCGCATAGGTGGCGATGAAGTCGGTGGCGCCCTCCTGGCCGAGCACGTAGCTGCTCACACCCTCCTCGAGGCCGGTGTGCTCGCGCAGCTCCGGCACCCAGAACGGGTTGGGCAGGAACCGGGCGTCCAGCACGTAGTCGGCGTCCGGGGGCAGGCCGTACTTGAAGCCGAAGGACAGCACGGTGATCCGCAGCCGGCGCGAGTCCTCACCGCCGAACAGCTCCTCGACGCGCCGCCGCAGCTGGTTCACGTTGAGATGGCTGGTGTCGATGATCACATCGGCCTGCTCGCGGGCCTCCTCCAGCAGCTTGCGCTCGGCGGCGATGCCGTCGGCGAGCCGCCCGTCGCCCTGCAGCGGGTGGGAGCGCCGCACCGACTCGAAGCGCCGGATCAGCACCTCGTCGTCGGCGTCCACGAAGACCACCCGCGGTGAGAAGCCCCGCTCCTTCAGCGCGCGCACCGCACCGGCCAGGTCGGTGGAGAAGGCCCGGCTTCGCACATCCAGCACCATCGCGGTACGCCGGGCGGCGCCGCCGGCCGCGAACGCCAGCTCGGCCATCTCCAGCATCAGGGCCTGCGGCAGGTTGTCGACCACGTAGAAACCGACGTTCTCCAGCGCCCGGGCCACCGTGCTGCGCCCGCCACCGGAGAGCCCGGTCACCACCACCAGATCGGTACCGGCCTCGTCGGGCTCCACGACCTCGTCGGGCCCGAGGTCCGGCATCGCTTCCGTCACGCACGCCTCCTGCGAAGGTTCGCCCGCCTCGCACGGGCGACACAACATCCTAGGCCGTCGACCGGCCCCGGGACTGCCGGACAGCCTGTCCGCCACCCGTCATGGGTGGCGGCTTCAACTCAGTCTCCGGTGCTGGTCTTCCCGTCGGGCGGGTTCAGCGCGGCCAGCACCGTCTCCGCGGTCCGGCGGCCGATGCCGGGCACCTCGGCGATCTCGTCAGGGGTGGCCGCGGCCAGCCGCTTGAGCGAACCGAAGTGCCGCAGCAGTGCCTTGCGCCGCACCTCGCCCAGCCCGGCGACCGAGTCCAGCGCGGACTCCGTCATCCGCTTGGAGCGGCGCTGCCGGTGGAACGTGATGGCGAACCGGTGCGCCTCGTCGCGAACGCGCTGGAGCAGGTAGAGCGCTTCCGAGGTGCGCGGCAGGATGACCGGGAAGTCGTCCCCGGGCAGCCACACCTCCTCCAGCCGCTTGGCCAGGCCGCAGAGCGCGACATCGGTGATGCCCAGGTCGGACAGGACCGCCGCGACCGCGTTGACCTGCGGCTGGCCACCGTCCACCACCACAAGCTGAGGCGGGTACGCGAAGCGGCGCGGCTTCCCGGTGAGCGGATCGACGCCGGGCAGATCGTTGGTCCCGGGCTCGACGACCGCCGCGCCGATGACAGCCGAATCGACAACGGCCGAATCGACAACGGCCGAATCGACAACGGCCGAATCGACAACGGCCGAATCGACAACGGCCGGATCGACAGCGGCCGGATCGACAGCGGCCGAGGGCTCCGGTGAGAACCCGTGCAGGAGAGCGTCAGCCGCCTCGTCAGCCGCATCGGACTCCGGCTGATCCCGCGGTGCGTCGGCCCCGGGCTGCGCCTTGAACCGGGCGAAGCGCCGCCGCAGCACCTCGCTCATCGCGGAGAGGTCGTCGGTGCCGCTGCCGTCCGCGTTGCCGCGGACGGCAAAGCGCCTGTACTCACTTTTGCGGGCGAGGCCGTCCTCGAAGACGACCATCGAGGCGACCACGTCGGTGCCCTGGATCTGGGACACGTCGAAGCACTCGATGCGCAGCGGCACCGTGTCCATCCCGAGCGCCTCGGCGATCTCCTCGAGAGCCTTGTTGCGGGTGGTGAGGTCACCGGCCCGGCGCAGCTTGTGCCGTTGCAGCGACTCGGCGGCGTTGCGGGACACGGTCTCCATCAGCGACCGCTTGTCGCCGCGCTGGGGCACCCGCAGGCTGACCCGGCTGCCACGGTGCTGGGTGAGCCAGTCGGCGAGCGCGTCGGCGTCGTCCGGCAGGGCCGGCACCAGCAACTCCCGGGGCACGTCGGCCTCGCCCTCGACCTCGCCATACATCTGGCTGCAGAAGTGGTGCACCAGGTCGCCGGTGGTCAAGTCCTCGACCTTCTCCACCACCCAGCCGCGCTGGCCCCGGACCCGGCCGTCCCGGACGTGGAAGACCTGGACGGCCGCTTCCAGCGGGTCCTCGGCGAAAGCGACGACGTCGGCATCAGTCCCGTCGCCGAGCACGACGGTCTGCTTCTCCATGGCGCGGCGCAGGGCGGCGATGTCGTCGCGCAACCGGGCCGCCCGCTCGAACTCGAGCTCCTCGGAGGCCTGGAGCATGTCCCGCTCGAGCCGCTTGACGAACGCGTCGGTCCGCCCGGCCATGAAGTCGCAGAAGTCGTCGACGATCGCCCGGTGCTGGTCCTCGCTGACCTGGCCGACGCAGGGCGCCGAGCACTTGCCGATGTAACCCAGAAGGCAGGGGCGCCCGATCTGGCCGTGTCGTTTGAAGACGCCGGCCGAGCAGGTGCGGGCGGGGAAGACGCGCAGCAGCAGGTCGAGGGTTTCGCGGATGGCCCAGGCGTGTGAATAGGGCCCGAAATAGCGGACACCCTTGCGCTTGGCACCGCGCATCACCTGGAGGCGCGGATAGTCCTCGTTGAGCGTGACGGCAAGAAAGGGATACGACTTGTCGTCGCGGTACTTCACGTTGAAGCGGGGGTCGAACTCCTTGATCCAGGAGAACTCGAGCTGAAGGGCCTCGACCTCCGTGCCGACCGTGACCCAGTCCACACTGCCCGCTGTGGTGACCATCTGCTGGGTCCGCGCGTGCAGCGACCAGATGTCGGCGAAGTAGGAGTTGAGGCGGTTACGCAGGCTCTTCGCCTTGCCGACGTAGATCACCCGGCCGGACGGATCACGGAACCGGTAGACACCTGGGGCGTCCGGAATCGTACCGGGGGCAGGACGATAGGTGGACGGGTCTGGCACAACACCAACACTAGTGCCTGGGACTGACAGAATTGCCCGACCGGAGGTCCGGTGCCGCCGCCACGGCCCGGATCTCCGGCCTGAAGAATCGGGTCGACCTGATCAGGCCGCGACCACGTTGTCGCCGTCCAGTGAGACCTTCGTCTCGGCCAGCGGCTTGGCGGCCGGACCGGCCGTCGGAGCACCGTCCTTGATGGAGAAGGCGCTGTTGTGGCACTTGCACAGGATCGAGCTGTCCTTGATCTCGGTGACGTCGCAGCCCTGGTGCGTGCAGACCTTGCTGAACGCCTTGAAGGTGCCCTCCTCGGGCTGGGTGATCACGAGGTCGCCCTTGATCACGCCGCTGCCGACGGCCACCTCGGAGGCGGCCACGAGCACCTTGCCGGCGTTGCCACCGGCGGAGTCGGCCTGCGCACCGGTGCTGCCCGCCGGGACCGGGTTGCTGTCGAAATCCGTGCCGTTCGGATTGGTGCCGGTGCCCGCGTCGGTGCCGCAGGCGGTCAGGACCGCGCCCGCGCCGAGCGCGCCCGCACTCAGCAGGACGACGCGCCGTGTCGAGGTGGAACCCGCTCCGTCCGGCCGCATGTCGGCGTCGGTCCTCGTCTGCACGTCAGTCATATGTCGCCCCTCCAAGTGCCTGGTTTCCGCTCGAAAGTCACGCGGAGTCGCCCCTACATACGAGCCGGCCACCACGATCAGTTCACGCCCCGATCGAGATTCTCCGCCATGACGGTGGACAGCTTCTCCCGATTGGTACGCCTTCGCCCCCGCGGCATCGGTCAAGCAGGCCGAACCAGCGGGTGCCTGGTCGAGACTATGACCTCGACCAGGCACCGTAGCTATGAGTTACCTGAGACCTTGCTGAATCACGGTCAGGCCGATGCCTTGGCCCGCGACCGGGTGGCCCGAGCCTTGGTCCCGGTCGCGCCGTTGGCCTTGGCAGCCCGGGCGCTCGCCGCCGCCGAGCCCTTCGGCTCACCCTTGCGGCCGAGCACGTGCCGCAGGAACTGGCCGGTGTGGCTGTCCGGAACCTCGGCGAGCTCTTCCGGCGTACCCGTGGCGAGCACCATGCCGCCCTTGCTGCCGCCCTCGGGACCCATGTCGATCAGCCAGTCGGCGGTCTTGATGACGTCCAGGTTGTGCTCGATGGTGATCACCGTGTTGCCCTTGTCGACCAGGCCGTTCAGCACCAGGAGCAGCTTGCGGATGTCCTCGAAGTGCAGGCCCGTGGTGGGCTCGTCGAGCACGTAGACCGTCCGGCCGGTGGAGCGCTTCTGCAGTTCCGAGGCGAGCTTGACGCGCTGCGCCTCACCGCCGGAGAGGGTGGTCGCCGGCTGGCCGAGCCGCACGTAGCCCAGGCCGACGTCGACGAGGGTCCGCAGGTGGCGGTGGATGGCCGGCAGCGCCGAGAAGAACTCCGCGCCCTCCTCGATCGACATCTCCAGGACCTCGGAGATCGTCTTGCCCTTGTAGTGCACCTCGAGGGTCTCCCGGTTGTACCGGGCGCCCTTGCACACCTCGCACGGCACATAGACGTCCGGCAGGAAGTTCATCTCGATCTTGATGGTGCCGTCGCCGGAGCAGTTCTCGCAGCGGCCGCCCTTGACGTTGAAGGAGAACCGGCCCGGCCCGTAACCGCGGACCTTGGCCTCGGCGGTCTCGGCGAACAGCCGCCGGACGTGATCGAAGACACCCGTGTAGGTGGCCGGGTTCGACCGCGGGGTCCGCCCGATCGGCGACTGGTCCACGCCGACCACCTTGTCGACGTGCTCGATCCCGGTGATCCGGGTGTGCCGGCCGGGCACCTGCCGGGCGCGGTTGATCTGGTTCGCCAGGACGGTGTGCAGGATGTCGTTGACGAGCGTCGACTTGCCGGAGCCGGAGACGCCGGTGACCGCGATGAACTGGCCCAGCGGAAACGGCACGGTGAGGTTGCGCAGGTTGTGCTCGCGCGCTCCCTGCACCACCACCTCGCGGCCCGCGGTCTGCGGGCGGCGGGTGGCCGGCACCGGGATCGACTTGCGGCCGGAGAGATAGGCGCCGGTCGGCGATTCCTCGTTCGCCAGGAGCCCCTCGACGGTGCCGCTGTGCACGATGTGCCCGCCGTGCTCGCCGGCGCCCGGGCCGATGTCGACGATCCAGTCAGCGGTACGGATGGTGTCCTCGTCGTGCTCGACCACGATCAGCGTGTTGCCGAGGTTGCGCAGCCGGATCAGAGTCTCGATGAGCCGGTGGTTGTCCCGCTGGTGCAGGCCGATGGACGGCTCGTCCAGCACGTAGAGCACGCCGACCAGGCCGGAGCCGATCTGGGTGGCGAGCCGGATGCGCTGCGCCTCACCGCCGGAGAGGGTGCCCGCGCCACGGTCCAGCGAGAGGTAGTCGAGGCCGACGTCGACGAGGAACCGCAGCCGGGCGTTGATCTCCTTGAGCACCCGCTCGGCGATCATCTTCTGCCGGTCGTCCAGCTCCAGGCCCTCGAGCAGCTCGGCGCACTCGCCGACGGACAGGTTGCAGACCTCGGCGATGCTCTTGCCGGCCACGGTCACCGCCAGGACCTCGGGCTTGAGCCGGGCGCCGCCGCAGACCGAGCAGGGTACGTCACGCATGTACCCCTCATACTTGTCGCGCGACCAGTCACTCTCGGTGTCGTTGTGCCGCCGCTCGATCCACTGCACCACGCCCTCGAAGCCGGTGTAGTAGGAGCGCTCGCGCCCGTACTTGTTGCGGTATCGGACATGGACCTGGTCCTCAGCACCGTACAAAATAGTCTTTTGCACTCGGCTGGACAGCTGGCGCCACGGTGTGTCCAGATTGAAGCTCTCCGCCGCGGCCAGCGCCTCCAGGAGCCGCAGGAAATACTCCTGGGTGGTGCCACCGGCCCACGGCTGGATCGCGCCGGTGCGGAGGGTGGCCTCCTCGTCCGGGATGATCAGCTCGGGGTCGACCTCCTTCTTCGTCCCGAGGCCGCTGCACTCGGGGCAGGCGCCGTAGGGCGCGTTGAAGGAGAACACCCGGGGTTCGAGGTCCTCGATGGCGAGCGGGTGGTCGTTGGGGCAGGCCAGGTGCTCGGAGAACCGGCGCTCGCGGGCCGGGTCGTCCTCCGCCAGATCGACGAAATCGAGCAGGACGATGCCGCCGGCCAGGCCCAGCGCGGCCTCGACCGAGTCGGTGAGCCGCTGCTTGCTGGTCGCCTTGACGCTGAGCCGGTCGACCACCACCTCGATGGTGTGCTTCTCCTGCTTCTTCAGCTTCGGCGGCTCGGTGAGCGGGTGCACCGTGCCGTCGACGCGGGCCCGGGCATAGCCCTTGGCCTGGAGCTCGGCGAACAGGTCGACATACTCACCCTTGCGGCCGCGGACGACCGGGGCGAGCACCATGAACCGGGTGCCCTCGGGCATCGCCAGAACCCGGTCGACGATCTGCTGCGGTGTCTGCTTGCTGATCCGCTCGCCGCAGACCGGGCAGTGCGGGGTCCCGGCGCGGGCGAACAGCAGTCGCAGATAGTCGTAGACCTCGGTGATGGTGCCGACGGTCGAGCGCGGGTTGCGGTTCGTCGACTTCTGGTCGATCGACACCGCCGGGGACAGCCCCTCGATGAAGTCGACGTCGGGCTTGTCCATCTGGCCGAGGAACTGCCTCGCATACGACGAGAGCGACTCGACGTAACGCCGCTGCCCCTCCGCGAAAATCGTGTCGAACGCAAGGCTGGACTTGCCCGAACCGGAGAGCCCGGTGAAGACGATCATGGCGTCTCGGGGCAGGTCGAGATTGACGTCACGCAGGTTGTGCTCGCGTGCGCCACGAATGGTCAGTCGGTCGGCCACGGTCAGCCTCTCCGTACAGGTGTTTGAGTAGAGCAGAGCCGCGGACACTCTAGCCACGGGGTACGACAATTTCTGTCGGCCTAGGTGCAGCGCCTCTCACATGGCGGACATTCCCGCAGATCGGACGCGGGAATCGTCCGCTTCAGGGTGGCGGGCGGGGTGGTCGGACGGGTCACTCCTTGGGGGGAACCGGGAGTGAGCGCATGTCCCAGATCTCGACCCCGCCGACGAGCTGCGACGGACCCAGCGCGTCGACCAGGGTCGCCCGAAGCGCCTCGCCGTTGCGGCTGTCCGGCACCAGCACCACGACCCCCGCTCGCCAGTACACCAGATCCTCGGTGATGCGCCGCCGGTCGTCCGCGGTCAGCACCGGGCGGTAACCCCACTCCCGAACCCGGTAGAGCAGGCTCGAGGTGAACCGGGCCGGCGCGCTCCACGAGCCGGTGTCGTCCACCGGCGCGTTCACCGGGCCCATGAAATAGCCGCGCGGCGTCGGATAGTCGAAGTTGTTCAGCGTCGCCCAGCGCATCCCGGTCCGCCCGGTGGTCACCTCGGGCAGCGGGACGGTCACCAGCGTACGGTCGCCCGCCACGTACTCCCGGTATGCGCCGCCCGTGATGAACGGGGGAATCGGGTCGCCCTGCACCACCGGAAGCGGCTTGGGGATGAGCGGCACCAGCGCGCACACCATGCCGATCCAGAACCACCGCCGCCGCCGGGCCGGGTAACCTCCGATCCGGTCCGCCGCCAGCGCCAGGAAGATGCCGACGATCGTCGCCGGCACCATCGCGAACCGCGTCACACTCACCAGGTCGATCACCGGCACGTGGCTGATCAGCCCGAACGGCAACGGGAAGCCGGTGTCGTGCCCGAACACCCGCAGCTCCGGCCCCATCGACATCAGCAGCAGCACCAGCGCCGCGATCGCCGCCGCCCGGACCGCCACCGAACGCCACAGCATCACCAGCGCGACCACGATCATCACCAGGCCGACCGGGCCGAAGAACGTGTTGTCCTCGGTGCCGCTGACGCTCATGTGCCGGGTCAGCGCCGCGTTGCCGGCCAGCGACTGCCGCGCGAACCCGCCCAGCGAGACCAGGTCGGTCACGTAGTCGGTCGGCGCGAACGGCTGCCCGTGGTAGTTGCCCGGAGCGAAGAACTGGTACCACAGCGGGTAGGCCAGCAGCGCCCCCGCCGTCACCGCCGCCACACCCAGCCCCGCCACGAAGCGCCGCCACACCGCGCGAGCCTCGGCCGGCCTCATGATCGCGTACGCCACCACGAACACACCGAGCGTCAACGCCGTGAAGAGCAGCGTCTCCTCGTTGATGAAGCATTGCAGCACGATCAGCAGCCCGAGGATCACCCCGCCGCGCCGGGCCCGCCCCGGCTCCCGCAGCCGCAGCACCTGCCACACGATGAACGGCACCACGTACTGGTTGACGAAGTTCACATGCCCGTTCGCGTGCGACACCATGGTCGGCGCGAACCCGCACCACGCGCCGCCGATCCAGGCCGCCGGCCGAGAGCTCACGAGGTGCCGTGACAGCACCCAGTACCAGGCGAACGCCGTTCCGGCCAGGCCACCGGTGAGCAGCACGGCCACCGAGACTCCGCCACCGAGGAAGTGCGTGATCGGGGCCAGCGGCAGGCTCAGCGCCAGAATCGACGTGTTCGCCATCATGTTCACACCGACCGGCGCGTTCAGCCGGTCGGTGAAGAACAGCGCATCACCGTCGAAGACCACCCGCTCGGCGTGCGCCAGCACGAACAGGAAGACACCGTGGTCGTCGTCGTTGCTGGCCAGCACCCGCCCGTTGGGGTCGATCCAGAGCTGGATCAGCACCACCACCGCGAGCGCCAGGAAGCCCAGCAGAATCCAGAGATCGCTCCACCGGCGCCACCCGCGAACCGGTGTCTCCTCCGCGGTAGCCACGGGCTCCTCGATCATCTCTTCTGCCACACGCACCGGCCGAATTCTGCCAGAGCCCACCCCGGCCGCCGAACGGCCGCCTCCGGCGCACCATTCGCCACTTCCTCTGTGACGTGCACTTACGCTCTCTGCCACGCAAACCAACACCCACACTGCAGATGTACGCCCGGAGCACAGCTCTCCTCCGCCCCCGCGACCCCCCGCCGACCCGCCGCCGACCCGCCGCCGGCAGCTTCCCGGCGTCGCGTCGATGCCGTGTGTGAGAGCAGGGGTGAAGGGGGGTGAGGTGCGGAGGGCAGGTCCGCCCGGCGGGCGCGGCACATCCTCGAGTTGCAGCTGATCGCGGGGACTCAAGAGAGCTTTGCGTCGGTCGTACCAGAAAAGGGTGAACGCCTGGTGCGACGAGCGCGAGCGAGACGCTCGGAGCGACGTCCGCTTTCGATCGCCACTTCGCTGTGGAGTTTGCGCCAGTTCGCGAGGCGGCGTGGTGGGAGGGAGCCGTCGGTGAGTGCGGCCTGGACCGCGCAGCCCGGTTCGGACGCGTGATGGCAGTTGTCGAAACGGCAGCGCCCGGCCAGTTCGGTGACGTCGGCGAAGGCCCGGTCCAGGCCGGCGGCGGTGTCGAGGAGGCCGACGCCCCTGATGCCGGGGGTGTCGAGGACGGCGCCGCCACCCGGGATGGTGATCAGGTTGCGGTATGCGGTGGTGTGGCGTCCCTTGCCGTCGGCGTCGCGGATGGCCTGGACCGGCATGACGGCTGTGCCGGCCAGGGCGTTGGCGAGGGTGGACTTGCCGGCGCCGGAGCGGCCGAGGAGCGCGCAGGTGCGACCCGGTGCGACGTAACGGCGTAGCTCGTCGACGCCGGTGCCCTGGCGCACGCTGACCGGCAGAACCGGAACGCCGGGGGCGATTTGGGCGAGTTGCCGGGCTATCGCAGCGGGGTCGGTGGTGGTGTCGCTCTTGGTGAGGACGAGCAGAGGGTCGGCGCCGGACTCGAAGGCGAGGGCGAGCAGGCGTTCGACGCGGGCGTCGTCGGGTTCGGGATGGATCGGCTCGACCACCGCGACGGTGTCCATGTTGGCGGCGAGCACCTGGCCGGTGGAGTCCTTGTCGGCGGTACGGCGGATCAGCTCGGTGCGGCGGGGCAGCACCAGCTCGAGGGTGGTCCGCCGGTCGGCCCAGCGGCGCAGCACCACCCAGTCGCCGGCGCAGGGCAGGCCGGCCGGGTCGCGGGCGGCCTCGAGGAGGGCGCTGCCGCCCAGGCTCGCCCTGGTCACGCCGTCGGCGGTCAGCACGGTGCTGATGCCGCGGTCGGCTCGCAGCACCCGGCCGGGTGCCGCGTCGGCACGGTCGAAGGGACGGTAGGAGGATGCGAAGGTCTCGTCCCAGCCCAGCTGGGACAGGTCGTACGACATGGGAACCCTTTACGGTCGAGGGGGCGGTGTGTGGCCGGTTATCCGGCGACGGCCCCCTGGTGAAGGGACGCGGTGAACTCGAACAGCACGTGCCTCACCTCCCCGCAGGTTCGATCGATCGCGTCTGCATCGACGGTACGTTCACCCACACCGGGATGAAAGCGAATTCCGATAGGGTCAGCTCGTGACCATGTCTCCCTTGTCATGCTCTCCCCGCCCTCGGCCGCGACGCCGTCCGACGGCGCCGGCTGCTGCCGCTCGGTGCGGTCGATCATGACCATCGACCCGCTCGTGCTGATGACCGATGTCGAACAGGCGACCGAGGCGCTGCTGCGAACCGCGGAGGGCCTGGACGACAGCGCGGTGGGCGAGCCGTCGGGGCTGCCGGGCTGGACCGTCGGGCACCTGCTCACCCATGTGGCCCGCAACGCGGACGCGTATACGAACCTGCTGACCTGGGCCCGGACCGGCGTGGAGACCCCGCCGTACTCGAGCCCGGAAGCCCGTCAGGACGGCATCGAAGCCGGCGCGGGCCGGCCCCTCGCCGAGCAGATCGCGGACATCCGGGCGGCGCACGAGCGTTTCGCCGACGCGGCCGCGTCGATGCCGGCCATCGCCTGGGCGGTTCAGCTGCCGCCGATCGGGCAGTCCGCGGCCGGCGTCCCGTGGGCCCGGCTCCGCGAGGTCGAGGTGCACCACGTCGATCTGGCCCGCGGCTACACCCCCGCGGAGTGGTCGGACGCGTTCGCCCTGCGCCTGCTCCGGGAGATCGTGACCGGCGCGCCGGCGGACGGGCCCGCCATGGTCCTGCGGCCGTTCGGGCTGGAGCGCCCACTGGTGATCGGATCCGGGGACGGCCCGGAGGTCAGCGGCCCGACCAAGTCGCTCGCCGCCTGGCTGGCCGGCCGCGACGACGGCGCCGAGCTGACCGTCTCCCCGGACGGCGAGCTACCAACCCCGGCGAGGTGGAAATGAGCAACGAATACACCGGTGACGTCACCCGCGGCGGTACTCCGGCGGTGCGCGACCTCGGCGGCGGCCTGACGCTGACCAAGGTGTCGGTCGGCCCGATGGACAACAACGCCTACCTGCTGCGCGCCGGCACCGAACAGCTCCTGATCGACGCGGCGAACGACGCCGGCACCCTGCTTGCCCTGGCCGGGGAGTCCGGCCTGCGCACGGTCGTGACCACCCACCGCCACCAGGACCACTGGGTCGCCCTGGCCGAGGTCGTGCAGGCCACCGGAGCCGCCTCGCTGGCACACACCGACGACGCCCCGGAGATCCCGGTCGTCACCGCCACCCTCAGCGACGGCGACACGGTCGAGGTCGGCGGCCACACCCTGGAGGTCATCCACGTGGTGGGGCACACCCCGGGCTCGGTGGTGCTCGCCTACCGCGACCCGGGCGGTCGTGCACACCTGTTCACCGGCGACAGCCTCTTCCCGGGCGGCGTCGGCAACACCCGGAAGAACAAGCGAAACTTCGAGTCGCTGATCAACGACGTGGAACACAAACTCTTCGACCGCTTCGGCGACGACACCTGGTTCTATCCGGGCCACGGCAAGGACTCCACGCTGGGCGCCGAGCGCTCCCACCTGCCGGAATGGCGTGCCCGGGGCTGGTAGACATAGGGCCGGGGAGACCGGGGTGCTGACTTCACTCCGGTCTCCCCCCAGGATCAGCCCGCGCCTTGCTGGGCGTCCTTCGTCACGGTGATGCCGGCGGCGAACTCGACGACCTGTTCGCCCGTCCAGCCGAGGCCGTCCCAGACCTGCACCTGCAGGCGCGGGCCGGACTGGCGGTTCACCAGCAGGTTCCAGCCGTCGGTCTGATCCTCGTACTTGCCCAGTACGCCGCTGTCCTTGCCGACGGTGACCTTCTCGCCCTTGGGCGTGCCGGTCTCGTCCCTCGACTGGAGCATGACGGCGACCTTGCCCTCGAAGCTGTGCATCTGCTGGTCCTTGATGCCGATCGGGGCCAGCGTCATCACGCCCGCGTCGACACCCTGGATCTCCCAGCCGTCCGGAACCTTGTCGAGGATGAAGCCCTTCGGCTGCTCACCCTTGTAGGCGACCAGCTGGATGGACGGGCCGCTGGGTGCCGGGGCCTCGGTCGCCGTCGCCGGGTTGGCGGCCTGCGGCTGAGGGGTGGTGGGTGCCGTGGTTCCGGCGGTGGCGAAGGCGAACGCGGCGGCGACGGCGGCCACCGCGAAAGCCGAGCCGGTGGCGGACTGCATCACCCGGCGGCGGCGCAGGGCGCTGCGGCCACGGACCATGTCGGCCTCGATCTGGTCAGGGGTTGGTTCCTTGCCGGGGCCGGCGATCCGCTCCAGCCCGTCATACAGATTCTGCATGTCAATTCTCCTGGTCAGCGCTTCTTCAGCGCAGTGCGAAAGACGGGTTCTGGCCGATGACCGTGCGGAGCCGTTCCAGGGCTCGCGCGGTCTGGCTCTTCACCGTTCCCTCGGAACATCCGAGTGCGTCGGCGGTGTCGGCGACGTCGAGGTCGTAGAAGTACCGGAACACCAGTGCGGCCCGCATCCGTGGCGGCAGCTGGCTCAGGGCCGCGCGCAACCCCTCGCCCACCTCACCGCCGACAGCCTCGGCCGCGGCCCGGTCCGGGACCTCGGCCATCGGCCGTTCCCTTCGCCGCCACCACCGCCGCCGCTCGTCCGTCAACGCGTTGACCAGCACCCGCCGCACATATCCGTCGGGGTTGTCGGCCCGCCGGAACGCCGGCCAGGCGACATAGAGCTTGGTCAGCGTGGACTGCACCAGATCCTCTGCCAGGTGGGCGTCGCCCGCCGTGAGCAGAGTCGCCGTGCGCACCAGCGCGGCACGCCGGGTCACCACGAAATGATGGAATTGCTCATCACGCTCGTTCTTCACACGAGCCCCTCCTTCGCTCTCACGCCCCCCTGACGTCTGCGCTCTCAGCGAGGTTGCATGACGGCGAAATTCCAGGACCCTTTTTCGTACGATCCACGCAAAGCTCTCATTGCTCCACGCGAGGCGCTGCAAACGCAAGCTTGTGCCGCGCCCGCCGGGCTGACCTGCCCTCCGCACCTCACCCCACTTCGACCGCTCCCGCCACCGGCCGAAGAGCCGCAACAGCAACCGGCCGAAGGTTTGCAACAGCCGCGTCCAGTCACGGATCGCCATATCCGCCGGCTGGATCTTGTACCGTGTGGCGCCATGGCGAGCTGGCAGATGAGTGGCGTCGGGGTCTTCACCCGTTTGGTCTACCGGCGCAAGTTCGCCACCGAGGCGGCCGGGCGCCGCACGCTGGCCCGGGCCAAGGGTCCGTCGGCTCCCCCGCGCCGGCTCACCAGGCGGTTCGACGTCACCCGGGAGAGGGTGGGCGGCTTCGACGTCTACAGCGTCGGCACTTCGCCGGGACCCGTCGTGATCTATCTGCACGGTGGCGCCTACACGAGCGAGATCGTCAGCCAGCACTGGTCGCTGATCGGATATCTCGCCCAGGAGACCGGCTACGAGGTACGGGTTCCGATCTACGGCCTCTCCCCGGAGCACCACGGGCTCGAGGCGCTCGAGCTGGTCACCGGGATCGTCCGTGATCTGGCGAAGCAGGGCCGCCGGGTGTACCTCGCCGGCGACTCGGCCGGGGGCGGGCTCGCGCTGCTGGCCGCACAGGCGACCGGCGACGTCGCGGGGCTCACCCTGCTCGCGCCGTGGCTGGACCTCACCATGTCCAACCCGGGCATCGACGCCATCGAACCGTACGATCCCTGGCTGGCCCGTCCCGGCCTGCGGCCCATCGCCGACGCCTGGACCGGCGGTCTGGCCCTTGACGATCCCCGGCTGAGCCCGATCTACGGCGATCTGACCGACCTGCCCCCGACGCAGATCCTGGTCGGCACCCGCGACATCACCCTCGCCGACTGCCGCACCCTGCGCGACAGGCTCCCGGCCGGGGCCCGGCTGACGTATCACGAGGAGCCCGGCGCGCTGCACGTCTATCCGCTGCTGCCGGTGCCGGAGGCCAGGGCCGGGCGGAAGGCGATCGCCGACCACATCCGCTCACTCCTCAGCGAATAAGCCGGTGCCTCGGCGGACCGGCCGTTCCACCAGCCGCGCCGGCAGGGCGGACCGGCGCCGGGGCCCAGGCATGGCGGGACCTTAACCGCTCTCCGTTATCGGCACGTTTCACACCCTGCTGGATAGGCTGGTCACTGTGCAACAGCGACATGATCCGTCCCGATGGGGATTTCCGCCGCCCAACGACAATCCGCAGCACCTGCTGCCCGGTCCCGGGTTGCCGGGCTGGCTGGAGGAGCGGCTCTTCGACCAGCGGATCGTCATGCTGCGCGGTCAGCTCACCGGCGAGACCGCAACCGGGATCGCGGCGGCCCTGCTCACCCTCGACTCGGCCGGCCCCGACCCGGTGCAGCTGCACGTGGCGAGCCCGGGCGGCGATCTGAGCGCGGCCCTGTCCATCATCGACGTGATGGACTCGCTGACCGCACCGGTGCACGCCGTGGTTACCTCCGAGGCGGGCGGGGCGGTGCTGGCGGTCCTGGCCGCTGCTGACAAGCGGGCGGCATACCGGCATGCCCGGTTCAAGCTGGCTGAGCCCCGCGCGGCGGGCGTCACCGGCACGGCGGACGAGGTGGCGGCCGCGGCCGGGCAGCATCTGCGCGAGCTGGAGGAGGCGGTACTGCGGCTGGCCGAGGTCACCGGGAAACCGCGCAGCCGGGTGGAGGACGATCTCTCGGCGGGGCGGACGTTGACGGCTGCGGAGGCTCTTGAGTACGGGCTCATCGACGAGGTGGTCGCGCCCAAAGGCCGGTGAGAACGCCACGCCTTTTGCACAGCGCCGGCTTCCCGCACAGCGCCGGCTTCCCGCACAGCGCCGGCTTCCGGCGCTCACTCGGGCTGGAAACGCCGCAGGCCCCGGCGTGGACCGGGGCCTGCGGAACGTGGAACTGGTGTTACTGCGCGACCTTCACACCCATCGAGCGGGCGGTGCCGGCGACGATCTTGATCGCGGCGTCGAGGTCGTTCGCGTTGAGGTCGGGCAGCTTGCGCTCCGCGATCTCCTTGACCTGGGTGGCGCTGAGCGTACCCACGGTCGTGGTGAGCGGGTTGGCCGCGCCGGACGGAATGCCCAGGGACTTCCGGATGAGGAAGCTCGTCGGCGGCGTCTTGTAGACCAGCGAGTGGCTGCGGTCCTCGAAGACCGAAACGATGACCGGGATGATCTCGCCCCGGTTCTTCGCCGTCGCCTCGTCATACTCGACCTTGACGGCACGCATGTTGGCGCCGGTCGGGCCGAGCATCTTACCGAGGTCGACCATCGCGGCGTTACCCGCCTCAAGCGCGAGGGTTACCTCATGAGTCTTTTTCTTGGGCGGCATTGAGTAGGGCTCCTTAGGGTGAGCTGCACGGGCCGAACAGGCAGCTCGCCAGCATCAACGACACACGACAACCCCGAGACCTTACTATCGCCGCGACCGGAGGGTCAAAACGGCTACACGCAGGGGGTCTCGGGTTCTCCACCAAGTGTAGCTCGCGAGCCGGGCAGCCCCGCGACCGGGCGGTTCAGTACAGCCCCAGGTCCGGCCGAAGGTTCAGCACCGGCCGCAGCCCAGCCGCTCAGTACTTGTCGCAGCCGCTCAGTACTTGTCGCAGTAGCAGGACTTCATCAGCGCCCGGACCGAGTCCACGTACTCCGGGTTCGGCAGCTCCTTGCTGCCCGCGTTCGCCAGCACCGCGTCCGGCCCGGCCTGATACGCCGAGATGACCAGGTTGAGAAGGCACCACGAGGAGCTGCTCTTGCACTTCGCCGGGCTGAGATCGTACGTCTTCTCCTTGAACTGCTTCTGCGACATGTACCGGGTCAGCCACGCCAGGTAGTTCGCCCCCACATACGCGTTGTCCTTGTACTGCGTCGCGTCGTACGTCAGCCCGAACCGGTTGTTGATCATGTCAACCGTCTCCGGCATGACCTGCATGAGGCCCGCGCCACCGTCACAGTTGTAGACGTTGCTCGTCCAGCCGCTCTCGTGCCACGAGATCGCCTTGACCAGCGGGTAGTTCAGCTTCAGCGTCGGAGCCTCGTTGGTCCAGTAGATCCGGGCCGCGGCACTCTTCAGCGCGGCCTTCGCCTTGGCCTTGGAGACCTCTTTGCCCTTGTGCTCGACGCAGGCCGCTTCCTCGTAGTTGTTCGGGTCCTCGGTCGGCGCCGGGCTCGCCTTCTTCGTGGCCTTCTTCTTCGAGGGCGACGGCGACGGCGACTCCTCGACCAGATCCTCGGTGGGCTCCTCGATCGGCTCCTCGGTGACATCCGGCGAGGGCGACGCGGTGACCGTCTCCTGCGCAGCCACCGGCTGGGGATCACCACCGGTCAATCCGCACCCACCGGTCACCATCAGCGCCATCACCGCTGCTGCAAGACGCGTCCTCATCGATGCCACCCTTCCCCCGTAATACATCGATGGGGAACGCTAACAGCAGCCCGCCGATCTTCGCAGGCCCGAAAAGCTCGCTCAAATCGGCCAAAAGACCACAAGTTTCGGGTCTTGACCCCGGACCTCGGGTGGCAACCGGAACCGGCGACAATAGGTCCATGCAGACCCGCACCGACCTACGCAACGTCGCCATCATCGCTCACGTCGACCATGGCAAAACCACCCTGGTCGACGCCATGCTGCGCCAGGGCAGCCAGTCCCACGCGCGTGGCGAGATGGCCGACCGCGCCATGGACTCCATGGACCTGGAGCGGGAAAAGGGCATCACGATTCTCGCCAAGAACACGGCGATCAGCTACAAGCCCGCCGACGGTGAGCCCGTCACCATCAACATCATCGACACCCCCGGCCACGCCGACTTCGGCGGTGAGGTCGAGCGCGGCCTGACCATGGTCGACGGTGTCGCGCTGCTCGTCGACGCCTCCGAGGGCCCGCTGCCGCAGACCCGCTTCGTGCTGCGCAAGGCGCTGCACGCCAAGCTGCCGATCATCCTGATCATCAACAAGGTCGACCGGCCGGACGCCCGGATCAAGGAGGTCGTCGACGAGACGTACGAGCTCTTCCTCGACCTCGACGCCGACGAGCACCAGATCGAGTTCCCGATCGTCTACGCGTGTGCCCGTGACGGCATCGCCTCGCTGACCCAGCCGAAGGACGGCACCGTCCCGGAGGACAGCACGGACCTCGAGGTGTTGTTCAACACGATTCTCGAGACCATCCCCGCCCCGAAGTTCACCGAGGGCGCCCCGCTGCAGGCGCACGTCGTCAACCTCGACGCCTCGCCGTTCCTCGGCCGTCTCGCGCTCTGCCGCGTGCACGAGGGCACCATCCGCAAGGGCCAGACCGTCGCCTGGTGCAAGACCGACGGCACGATCAGCAACGTCCGCATCTCGGAGCTGCTGATCACCGAGGGCCTGGAGCGCAAGCCCGCCGAGAGCGCCGGCCCCGGCGACATCATGGCGGTCGCCGGCATCCCGGAGATCATGATCGGTGAGACCCTCGCCGACGCGGAGAACCCGCAGCCCCTGCCGCTGATCCAGGTCGACGAGCCGGCCATCTCCATGGTCATCGGCACCAACACGTCGCCGATGGTCGGCAAGGTCAAGGGCGCCAAGGTCACCGCCCGGATGGTGAAGGACCGGCTCGACAAGGAGCTGATCGGTAACGTCTCGCTGCGGGTGCTCCCGACCGAGCGCCCGGACGCCTGGGAGGTGCAGGGCCGTGGTGAGCTGGCCCTCGCGATCCTGGTCGAGCAGATGCGCCGCGAGTCGTACGAGCTGACCGTCGGCAAGCCCCAGGTGGTCACCAAGGAGATCGACGGCAAGGTGCACGAGCCGGTCGAGCGCCTCACCATCGACGCTCCCGACGAGTACATGGGCGCGATCACCCAGCTCCTCTCCACCCGCAAGGGCCGGATGGAAGAGCTGATCAACCACGGCACCGGCTGGCTCCGCATGGAGTGGCTGGTCCCGGCGCGCGGCCTGATCGGCTTCCGGACCGAGTTCCTCACCGAGACGCGCGGCACCGGCATCATGCACCACCTGTTCGAGGCCTACGAGCCGTGGTTCGGCGAGCTGCGTACCCGCCAGAACGGCTCGCTCGTCGCCGACCGGGCCGGCGCCGTCACCGGGTTCGCGATGATCAACCTGCAGGAGCGGGGTCAGCTCTTCGTCGATCCGACCACCGAGGTGTACGAGGGCATGATCGTCGGCGAGAACTCGCGCGAGGACGACATGGACGTCAACATCACCAAGGAGAAGAAGCTCACCAACATGCGGGCCGCCAGCGCCGACAACACCGAGCGGCTGATCCCGCCGCGCAAGTTGTCGCTGGAGCAGGCCCTCGAGTTCTGCCGCGAGGACGAGTGCGTCGAGGTCACCCCGGCCGCGGTTCGCATCCGCAAGGTCGAGCTGGACCAGACCGTCCGCGGCCGCGCCGCAGCGCGCCGCAAGCACCAGCAGTAGGTTCGCTTCCGAGGCCCGCCCACTCCGGGCGGGCCTCACCCTTTGCCCAAAACCTCAGGTGCCGGCGTACGCAAGAAGCACACCTCTTCCCACGCGGCCCCCGTGACCCGTTCACGCTTCTCCCGGGCACTCCAGCACCACCCCGTACCTTCTCCCGGGCCTCTCCGGCACCACCCGCATCTTCCCCGGAGCCCTCCCGGCACCACCCGCATCTTCCCCGGAGCCCTCCCGGCACCACCCCGAACGACAGCAGGGCCCGAGCGACATGGTCGCCCGGGCCCGCGATGTTTCTCTGCTCGCTCTGCCTACTTCTCGGTGCTGATCAGCTCGCGCTTCTTGTCGCGCGACGATTTGGCCAGGCTGGCGACCGTGGCTACGGCCAGGGTGCCCAGAATGATCAGCAGGGAGAGCCAGATCGGGATCTCCGGCGCCCAGTGGAAGCCGTGCCCGCCGTTGATGAACGACAGGTTGTTGGTGTGCAGGGCCTCCAGGAAGAGCTTCACACCGATGAAGGCGAGCACCACGGCCAGGCCGATGTTGAGGTAGACGAGCCGTTCCAGCAGCCCGCCGAGCAGGAAGAAGAGCTGGCGCAGGCCCATCAGCGCGAACACGTTCGCGGTGAAGACCAGGTACGGCTCCTTGGTGATACCGAAGATCGCCGGGATCGAGTCGAGCGCGAAGATCAGGTCGGTCGTACCGATGGCGATCATGACAATCAGCATCGGGGTGAAGAGCCGCTTGCCGGTCTCCGTGACCACGCTGAAGCGCCCGTCACCGAACGACGACGACAGCGGCAGCGCCCGCTTCGCCCAGCGGATGAGAATGTTCTCCTTGAAGTCGTCCTCGTCGTTCTCCCCGCCCTTGACCAGCGTGATCGCGGTGTAGACCAGGAAAGCGCCGAAGATGTAGAACACCCAGGAGAACTGCGAGATCAGCGCGGCGCCGGCGGCGATGAACGCACCGCGCATGAGCAGCGCGAGCACGATGCCGATCAGCAGGACCTTCTGCTGGAGATGCCGTGGCACCGCGAACCGGGCCATGATGATCACGAAGACGAACAGGTTGTCGACACTCAGCGAGTACTCGGTGAGCCAGCCGGTGTAGAACTCACCGGCGGCCTGCCCGCCCCAGGCGAGCCACACGCCGATACCGAAGACAAGAGCCAGGCCGACGTAGAACGAGACCCAGCCGCCTGCTTCCTTCATGCTGGGTTCGTGTGGCCTGCGCCCGATGATCAGAAGATCGACGGCAAGCACTGCGATGAGGGCGACCAGGGTGGCGCCCCAGACCCAGGCGGAAACGTTCAACGAGGACCTCCGGCAGACACGGGTCGTCGCCGTCCCACTCCAGCCGAGTGAGAACGGTGACGTGCGACTGTCGGAGGTCTCTTCCGCCGCGATCCACCGGATCAGCGACCACCGGCCCCGGGTGCGCCTGCTAGGCGTTCCGTGTTGACGAGACCGGAGCGGGGGAATACTCCCCTCCCACGGGAGCCATTGTTGCGCATCGCAGACGCGAACGGCACATCGGGAGGCCCGAGAGTGGCGGGACTCGCGGTCAAACCACTCATCCCGGTCGCTATCGGTTCACCCGCCGTCAAATTTCAGCTGAAGGTCTCTCCGACAAGACGTCAGACTCACCTTAACTCCGCGGCTGGAAGCTGGCCGGGACCTTCCATCCTCGGCGCATATTCCCTGAACCATCCTAGTAAGCTATCCATCTAGTACGTATGGGACGCTTGCGGTCATGGTTCTCGAAGTGACGCTCATCGACGTGCTCCCCGGCCGCGCGGACGACTTCCTGGCCGCCTACGAGGTGGCCCGCCCGATGATCGCGGGAGCCCCCGGCTGCCACTCGGTACGCCTCCAGCAAGGCGTCGACTCCGCCAACCGCTTCCTCCTCCTGGCCCAGTGGGAAAGCCGCGATGCCCACGAACACAACTTCCGCCGCACCGAACGCTTCGCCCAATGGCGAGCCCTCATCGGCGGCTCCCTGGCCCAACCCCCCATGGCCGAATACTTCACCGACCTCCTCACCCCCACCAACCCCGACTTCTTCGCACGCTGACCCCGGAGCCCCCCGCCTTCGCGGCTCGGCGCCCACTCACCCCCGGCGCCCACTCCCCCCCCGCCCCCCCCCCCCCCCCCCCCCCACCCCCCCCCCCCCCCCCCCCCCCCCCCCCCCCCCCCCCCCCCCCCCCCCCCCCCCCCCCCCCCCCGCCAAGAAATGTTGTATTCGTCATCCGGTCGTTTCTCTGCGACCGTTCTAACCAGGACTCCGTC